>JBKJNE010000013.1:0-17864 GCA_046596015.1 Alphaproteobacteria bacterium | reverse complement strand
ACCCCGTCCTTCGACGGCCCGTGCATGCACGAGGCGCTGTTCGACGACCGGTTCCTCAAGGACACCGGCGTGTCCACCCTCGACTTCGCCAAGGCGCTGATCGACGAAGGCTATCACCCCATGACCATGTATTTCCCGCTGGTGGTGCACGGCGCCATGCTGGTCGAGCCGACGGAGACCGAGAGCCGCGAAAGCCTCGACGAGTTCATCGGCGCCATGCGCTCGCTGGCGCTGGCGGCGAAGGCGGGCGACACGGAACGGTTCGCCTCCGCGCCAAGGTTCGCGCCGGTTGGCAGGCTGGATGAAACGCGCGCCGCCCGCACGCCCATCCTGACGTGGCAGGAGCCGGAGCCCAAGGCGGCGGCGGAATAAAAAAACACTGTCATCCCCGCCAAGCGAAGCGCGAGCGGGGACCCATGTCGATGACGTCCACGCCCTAGAACCACTCGAGGAACAAATCCTTCCAGTAGGGATTGCCGGCCTCGATGGCCTCGATCTTCCAGGTGCGGTTCCAGCGCTTCAGGCGCTTCTCGCGGCGGATGCCCTCGGTCACGTCGCCGAACACCTCGTAATAAACCAGTTTGTCGAGGCCATGGGTCGCGGTGAAGCCGGGGAGCATCTTGCTCTTGTGCTGGGCTACACGCCTGGGAAGGTCGGACGTGCCGCCGACATAGAGAGTGCCGCGCGTCTTGTTCGTGACGATGTAGACGCAAACTGCTTGTTGGACATGGCGTGGCTGATATCGACATGGGTCCCCGCGCAAGGCGGGGATGACAATTATATTAATGGTTTACATAGTTCGGTTGCAATTCTGTCTGGTCCCCTGTGTGGCCGTTCAAGGCGCGGGCCAGCGCGCCAGCATGGCGCACGTGCCGGCAAGGCCCCTATCTGGAAAGACTTTCCCCTTTACAGCAACTGCCAGGCGATCATGCCCATGCCGGTCACGGCGACGGCCCAGAACACCGGGCGGATCCATGGAATGCCGGCGGCATAAACCACGGCATGGACGACCCGCCCGCCCAGGAACAGCTGGCAGCCCAGCACGGTCCAGTGGTTCGAGACGCCGGCCGCCGCCGCCGCCAGCACCAGCGGGACGAACAGCACCATGTTCTCGATCATGTTGGCGGCCAGCCGGCGCAGCCGCTTGTTGGTGACGCTCGGCTCCGGGATCTGGTCGCGCGGGCCGGCCATCACCTTCAGGCCGTTGGTCAGCCCCCGACTGGTGCGGGCACCCTCTGCAAGGTCCAAAGGCTGGTCGCTCTGTCAACTGTAGGTGCGCGAGGGCCGCGCTTGAAAGTCGACCGCGCCAGTTTCCGAATTTGTTTGACCTTCCCCTTCTCGACCTACTGGCGGGCTGCACCGATCCGAGCCACTACCACGCTGGCGGACAGGCCGTGAATAACTGTGGATATCGCAATAGTGAGAGTGACTACTGCCCACAAGCCGGGTTGGTTGAGCACAGGGATATGACTGCCCGCAAAGGCGAGATAGTAGACTGAGCCGATGCCCCTTACGCCGTAAAAGGCAACCACGGCTCTTTCACGCCCCCTGATATGTGTACCAATGAGTGAGACCCAGGCAACTGCGGGTCTGATCACGAATATCAATCCGAACGCGGTTAAGAGATGCCAAAGCTGCAGGTGATGCCACAGGATGGGAATAGTGCCGCCAATGGCAACCAGCAGAATCGCAGTAAGCGCATGCTCAATCGACAGGCTAAAATCGTGGAGACGGCGGTGGAACTCATGTTCCGCTTCAACGCGTCGGAGCGTGACACCCGCAACGAATACGGCGATGAAGCCGTATCCTTCGATAAGTTCGGTCGCGCCGTAACAGAGCAGAATACCGGCGAATGCCACAACGCCTGAAACGGTGTCTGCGAGGGCATTTCCCCGCGGATATACGAACAGGACCTTCCCGAGCAGCCAGCCGATTGCGATGCCAGAACCGGCACCCACGGCAATGCGATAGAGGACATCTCGTACAACCCATTCCAGGGCCGACACCGCAGGTAGCGATCCTAGGGTGGCAATCGCCAACGCCAGGTAGACGAAGGGAAAGGCCAAGCCATCATTTAGACCGGCCTCGGCAGTCAGGGTAAACCGCACCGGATGCTCGCCGCCTTCGAGAGGAGGCCCCACCTGGATATCTCCCGCCAGCACCGGATCTGTCGGTGCTAGGAGAGCGCCCAGGAGAATCGCGGCTGCGATGGAAAGTCCTCCGACTTGCCACCCAAGGAGGGCAACACCAGCGATCGTCGCCGGCATGGCTATGAGCAGGAGCCTCACCGTGGGGGCGCGTCGAACCGGTCCTACAAGGCGATCGAACCGCAGGCCGGTTCCGAACAGCGCGACGACGACCGCAATTTCGCTGGTCCGTTCCCAAAGACCGGGTGACAGCGTGGGGTCAAGCGGCGCCGGCATGCCGGGTACGAGAAAGAAGCCGCAAAAACCCAGAAGGATAAGCAGCGCCGAAGCGGTTGGCTCCCTGCCGGTTATGAAACGGGGTATCCAGTAGGCAGCGATGATCACCAGCCCGGCTACGGCGAGCATGACATTGTAGCCGCTCAGGTCAAACATTGCCCACCGGGAGTCGAAGCGGATTGGGTTCAAGCTCACTGGGATGGGTCGAACGCATAAGGTCTTTCTATTGACGTGGAAACCGCACATGCGGACTGCAGGCGCGACGCGCCTGTCGAAACCGGCAATTCTCTAGCAACACTTAACTGCGGCGGTGGTTCGGATAGCCTCCTCGAAGGACGGTGAAGGTTCACCAAGCATGCCGCCGCGGGCGCAAGTCAATCCGAGATATACTGGAACAAACTGCTAAGAGTCGTGTTTCCATCCAACGGAAAGCGGCGAAAGCCTCCTCCCCAGATCCAACGAGACAACAACGTGCCCGGCGTGGTTCGTGTGGGCGTTTTGTGCCTGAACCGCCTCGGACTCCAGTGCTCCAGGGCGTTGCCGCCATCGAAATGGGTCCCCGCTCGCGCTTAGCTTGGCGGGGATAACAACCAGTTTTATGACCAGATGTACGCGTGCTTGCTGGCTAGATACCAGCCGGGACGGACGCTAAAGCAGTTGCCAGGCGATCATGCCCATGCCGGTCACGGCGACGGCCCAGAACACCGGGCGGATCCACGGGATGCCGGCGGCGTAGACCAGGGCGTGGACGAGACGGCCGCCCAGGAACAGTTGGCAGCCCAGCACGGTCCACTGGTTCGAGACGCCGGCCACCGCCGCCGCGAGCACCAGCGGGATGAACAGCACCATGTTCTCGATCATGTTGGCGGCCAGCCGGCGCAGCCGCTTGTTGAGTAGGCCCGGCTCCGGAATCTGGTCGCGCGGGCCGGCCATCGCTTTCAGGCCGTTGGTCAGCACCGACTGGGTCGC
The DNA here is from genome assembly GCA_046596015.1 of Alphaproteobacteria bacterium. Taxonomy (GTDB): domain Bacteria; phylum Pseudomonadota; class Alphaproteobacteria; order SMXS01; family SMXS01; genus RI-34. The sequence goes on along the minus strand of JBKJNE010000013.1, from coordinate 14,472 downwards.
CGGCACCAGGATCAGCACGAAGGTCAGGATCACGCTCCAGACCAGGATCGTCAGTTCGGCGCTCAATTGGTTCATTGTTCCCTCCCCAGGTGAAACCCGGCAGGTACCATAGCGCCGAATCCGGCCCTGCGATATGCTTGTGGAAATTTCCCCAGCAGTGCTGCTTTTCACTTGTTACCGTCCGGTAAGTTGATTACACTGCACGCAGTAATTCCGGGCCATGCATGGCCCATTCACCCATGCGAAAGTGCGCACCATGTCGACGCAAGCCAAGGCTCCCGAAGTCTTCAATCCGTTCCTGAGCGGCAACTATGCGCCGGTTTCCGAGGAGATCACCGCCGAATGCGTCGAGGTGATCGGCGAAATCCCGAAAGACCTGAACGGCCATTTCCTGCGGATCGGCCCCAACCCGGTCTATGTGCCCGATCCGGCGACCTATCACATCTTCGACGGCGACGGCATGATCCACGCGGTGCAGTTCGACAACGGCCGCGCCACCTACCGCAACCGCTTCGTCGATACCGAGGGCCTGCGCAAGGAACGCGCCAAGGGCACCTGGATCTGGAAGGGCATGGCGTCCATGGGCGATTTCGTCAAGGGCGTCGCGCCGCCCGCCGAAGGGCTGATGAAGAACACCGCCAACACGGCCATGGTCTATCACAACAAGACGCTCTACGCGCTGATGGAAGCCGCGCCGCCGCACCGCATGTCGCTGCCCGGCCTTGACACGGAGGGCGAGCATACCTTCGGCGGCAAGCTGCGCCATCCGTTCACCGCCCACCCGAAGGTCGACGCGGTGACCGGCGAGATGGTCACCTTCGGCTATTCGCCGATGCCGCCCTACCTGACCCACAGCGTGGTCAGCCCGGAAGGCGAGATCGTCCACACCGCGCCGATCACCATCCCCAAGGGCGTGATGATGCACGACTGCGCCATCACCGAGCACTACACTGTGTTCCTCGACATGCCGATCACCTTCGACTTCGGCCGCGCCATGGCCGGCGGGCTGATGCTCGACTGGGAGCCGGAGAACGGCTCGCGCGTCGGCGTCGTGCCGCGCATGGGCTCCGACAAGGACGTGAAGTGGTTCGACGTGAAGACCGCCATGGTGTTCCACGTCTCCAACGCCTGGGAAGAGGGCGACGAGGTCGTCGTCCAGGCCAGCCGCTCGCTGCGCACCGACGTGTCCCGCGCCACCGAGAACGCCGCCAAGCACATGGACATGGCCGACCAGCTCGGCCAGCTCTACGAATGGCGCCTCAACATGAAGACCGGCGCCGTGGCCGAGCGCCATCTCGACACCAAGCACCACTGTGACTTCCCCCGCATCAACGACGATTTGTGCGGGCGCAAGACCCGCTATACCTATGCGGCCCGCTTCGACCTCGAGCATGACGCGCTGTTCAACGCCGCGCTGAAATATGACGACCGGACCGGCGAGATCCAGGTCCACGCGCTGGGCGACGGCCGCTGGGGCGGCGAGGGCGTGTTCTGCAAGCGCGACGGCGCCGCCGCCGAGGACGACGGCTATCTGGTGCTGTTCGTCTGGGACGACAACAAGCAGCGCAGCGAATGCCTGGTGATCGACGCGCGGAACTTCACCGCGCCGCCGGTCGCCCGGATCATGATTCCCGGCCGCGTGCCGTTCGGCTTCCACGCCGGCTGGGCGCCCGCGGGCTGAATTTCGCATTTGAGCGGTAGCACTTAAACGGCTGGGGCGGGTACAATCCCGCTCCGGCGGCCGGCCCTGCATGGACGGTTGCCTCGTGGATTTTCCTGGAGGCGGGGACCATGGTGCGACTTACCGGCATGAAGCGGTTGATGCTGGCGGCGATGATGGCCGCGCTCGGGGCAACGGCGGCACAGGCGGCGTCGGTCGCGGTGTTCAACCCCACGGGAACCGTCAAGGACGTGCGCCAGGTCGCGGTCCGGTTCTCGGCCAACATGGTCGCGCTGGGCGATCCGCGGCTGCCCGATCCCTTCACCGTCAGTTGCCCGGCGACCGGCAAGGGCCGCTGGGCCGACCAGCGCAACTGGGTCTACGATTTCGAGGCGGACCTGCCTGGCGGCGTGGTCTGCAAGTTCACCGTGAAGCCCGACTTCAAGGGCATCGACGGCGCCGGGATCTCCGGCGCCCGCGAATTCGCCTTCGACACCGGCGGGCCGTCGATCCGGGCGTCGCAGCCCTATGAAGGCTCCGAGCAGGTCGACGAGGACCAGGTGTTCGTGCTGGCGCTCGACGCGCCGGCCGCTCCCGCGTCTGTGGAGAAGAGCGCCTATTGCGCCGTCGACGGCATCGGCGAGCGCATCCCGCTCAAGGTGCTGCGCGGCGCCGAGCGGGCCGCGGTGCTCAAGGAACAGCGCCGGATCGGCTATTCCTACTACTCGATCCTGTGGAAGGACGGCGAGTGGAGTGGCGTCCGCGTCCGCGACAAGTCGCTGGAGAAGGCCGAGGAATTCGTCACCCTCGCCAAATGCCGGCGCCGCCTGCCGCCTGCCACGCGGGTCGAGCTGGTCTGGGGCCAGGGGATCGCCACGGCCGCCGGCATCGGCACGCCCGCCGAACAGCGGCTGGCCTTCCAGGTCCGGCCGTCGTTCACCGCGCGCGCCGAATGCGAGCGGGCCAACGCCCAGGCGGGCTGCCTGCCCATGCGGCCGATCCGGGTCAGTTTCTCGTCGCCGGTGCCGCGTGACAAGGCGCTGGCGGTGACCATGAAGGGTCCGAACGGCAAGCTGTTCAAGGCCGACGCCGCGACCCGCGAGGCCACGCTGCAGACCGTCGAGTTCAAGGGCCCGTTCCCCGAGCGCTCCATCCTGAAGGTGAACATGCCCGCCGGCATGGCCGACGACGCCGGCCGCAAGCTGCAGAACGGCGACCGCTTCCCGCTCGACATGCGGATCGACAGCTTCCCGCCGCTCGCCAAGTTCAGCGGCGAGTTCGGCATTATCGAGGCCCATGAAGGCGGCGTCCTGCCGGTGACCGTGCGCAACATCGAACCGCTGGTGGCGGGCAGCGCGTCGGTGACGCCGGCTATGGCCGGCAACGCCGCGCGCATGAGCGGGGACGACGTCCAGATCGCCGAATGGATGCGCCGGGTGAAGTCCGGCATGGAATCGCGCGGCGACTGGACCGGCGAGGGCGCCCACCAGAAATGGCAGGAGCGCACCGGCGATACCTCGGTATTCACCAGCGAGGCCGAGGAAGGCGTCAGGACCATGGCCTTCCGCCTGCCCAAGCCGGAAGGCGCCAAGGCGTTCGAGGTGGTCGGCATCCCGCTCAAGAACCCGGGCTTCTACGTGGTCGAGTTGGCGAGCCCGATCCTCGGCGAGGCGCTGATGGCCAAGGGAAAGGTCCGTCACGTGGCGACCGCCGCGCTGGTCACCGACATGGCCGTCCACTTCAAGCACGGCCGCGAGGGCTCGGCGGTCTGGGTCACGCGGCTGCACGACGCCGTACCGGTGAAGGGCGCCGAGATCGCGGTCAGCGACTTCTGCACCGGCCAGGTGCTGTGGACCGGCGAGACCGGCAAGGGCGGCATCGCCGCCGTCGAGGCGGGCAAGCTGCCCGAACCGGGCTATACGTCGGAACGCTGCGGCGACTACGGCGCCCATCCGCTGATGATCAGCGCCCGCACCGACGACGACATGAGCTTCACCCTGTCGTCGTGGAACAACGGCATCGCGCCCTACGACTTCAACCTGTCGTCCTACGGCGCCCGGGAGTCGCTGGTCCACACCGTGTTCGACCGGCCGCTGTTTCGCGCCGGGGAGACCGTGTCAATGAAGCACTTCCTGCGCCGGCATACCTCGGCCGGCATCGCCTCGATCAATCCGGGCGCGGAACCGGTGAAGGTTGCCATCATCCACACCGGCAGCGACACCCGCTACGAGGGCGAGGTCAAGTTCGACGCGGGCGGCATCGCGCTGCAGACCTGGCAGATCCCGCCGGAAGCCAAGCTGGGCGACTACGCCGTGCAGGTCGCGCTGGGCGAGCAGACCTTCACCGCCGGCTCGTTCAAGGTCGAGCAGTTCCGCGTGCCGACCATGTCGGCCGTGGTGCAGGGGCCGGACAAGCCTCAGGTGCGGGTCAAGCAGGTGCCGTTCGACCTCTATGTCCGCTACCTGTCCGGCGGCGGCGCGGGCGGCGCGCAGGTGAAGCTGCGCACGGTCACCATGCCCTGGCCGGTGTCGTTCCCCGACCATGACGGCTTTACCTTCGGCGGCAAGCCGGTGAAGGAAGGCCTGCAGACCGACGAGGGCAGCCCCTACGATTTCGATCCGGAGGCGCAGGCCGCCGGCGTCAAGCCCGTCACCCAGGTGATGCCGCTGACGCTGGACGCAAGGGGCGCGCTCCGGGTCACCGCCGCCGCGCCCAGGGACATCGCCGAGCCGTCGCGCATGGTGGCCGAACTCGAATACGCCGACGCCAATGGCGAGATCCAGACCGCCACCGGCCGTGTCGGCCTCTACCCGTCGGCCGTCATTCTGGGCATCAGGACCGACGGCTGGGCAGGCAGCAGCGACAAGCTGCGCTTCACCGTCGTGGTGCTCGACCTGAAGGGCAAGCCGGTTTCGGGCCAGAGCGTGCGCGTGTCGCTCTACCAGAAGACCGTCTATTCCTACCGCAAGCGGCTGATCGGCGGCTTCTATGACTATGAAAGCTCCACCAAGGTCAGCCTGCTCCCCACGTCCTGCAACGGCGAGACGGACCGCAAGGGCTATTTGCATTGCGACGTGGCGCCCGGCGTCTCCGGCGAACTGCTGATCCGGGCCCAGACCAGGGACGAGGGCGGCAAACCTGCCGGCGCCACCACGTCCGCCTATGTGGCCGGCGGAGACGATAGCTGGTTCGACCAGTCGGCCAGCGACCGCATGGACGTGATCCCGGAGAAAATGGAGTACGAGGCGGGCGACACCGCGCGCTTCCAGATCCGTTCGCCGTTCCGCTCGGCCACGGCGCTGGTCACGGTGGAACGCGAAGGCGTCATCGAGAGCTTCGTCACCGAGATCTCGGGCAGCGACCCGGTGATCAAGGTGCCGATCAGGGACAACTACGCGCCCAACGTCTACGTCTCGGTGTTGGCGGTGCGCGGCCGGGTCGGCGACTGGAAGACCTGGATGTCCGGCATGGCCCGGGAATACGATCTGCCGCGCTGGCTGGTCTCGCGCGACGGCGGCAAGCCGTCGGCGCTGGTCGACCTGTCCAAGCCCGCCTACCGCATGGGCATGGGCAAGATCAAGGTCGGCTGGGCGCCGCACCGCCTCGACGTCGAGGTGAAGCCGTCCGGCGATACCTTCAAGGTACGCGACCAGGTCAAGGTGAAGATCCACGTCGGGCGCGCAAACGGCAGGGACATGCCGGCGGGCGGCGAAGTGGCGATCGCGGCGGTCGACGAGGGCCTGCTGGCGCTCGCGCCGAACAAGTCGTGGAAGCTGCTCGACGCCATGATGGGCGAGCGCGCCATGGAGGTGTGGTCCTCCACGGCGCAAATGCAGGTGGTCGGCAAGCGGCATTACGGCCGCAAGGCGGTCCCCGCAGGCGGCGGCGGCGGCCGCGAGGGCGCCCGCGAGCTGTTCGACACCCTGCTGATCTGGAAGGGCCGCGCCCGGCTCGACGCCAACGGCAACGCCGAGGTGACGATCCCGCTCAACGATTCGCTGACCAGCTTCCGCATCGTCGCCGTGGCCAATGCGGGCCAGGGTCTGTTCGGCACCGGCGAGGCGACCATCGCCACCACCCAGGACCTGATGGTGCATTCAGGCTTGCCGCTGATGGTGCGCGAGGGCGACCGGTTCAGTGCCATGTTCACCGTCCGCAACACCACCGGATCGTCCATCGAGGTCGAGGCCGAGGCGGTGGTGACGCCCGCGACAGGCGAGGCGCCGAAGCAGCAGGTTGTCAAGGTTCCGGCCGGCGGCGCCTATGACCTGACATGGCCGGTGACCGTGCCCAACGGGCCGAAGGAACTGGTCTGGAACGTCTCCGTCCGCGCCAGGGATTCGGCGGTGGGCGATCACCTGCGGGTCAAGCAGGCGGTACGCGAGGCGGTGCCGGTACGCACCTTCCAGGCGACGCTCGAGCAGGTCGACGGCAGCCTGACCATCCCGGCCGAGCGTCCCGTCGACGCCGTTCCCGGCCGCGGCGGGCTCGCCATCACCCTGCGCTCGACGCTGGGCAGCGGGCTCGACGGCGTCCGCGACTACATGAGGGACTATCGCTACAACTGCTTCGAGCAGAGCGTGTCGAAATCGGTCGCGCTGCGCGACGAAGCGCTGTGGCGGACCATGATGGCCCGCATGCCGGCCTACCGGGACACCGACGGGCTGATCAAGTACTTCGAGTCCGACCGGCTGCAGGGCGACGACACGCTGACCGCCTATGTGCTCGCCATCGCCCACGAGGCTGGCTGGGAGATTCCGAACAGCGACCGCGTGGCGTTGATCGAGGCGCTGACCAAGTTCATCGAGGGCAGGATCATCCGCGGCTCCGCCCTGCCCACCGCCGACCTGGCGATCCGCAAGATCGCCGCCATCGAGGCGCTGTCACGCTACGGCTCGGCGAGACCCGAGATGCTGACCAGCATCGCCGTTGAGCCTACCTTGTGGCCGACCTCGGCGGTGATCGACTGGCTCAACATCCTGCAGCGGATGACCACCATCCCGGGCCGCGACCAGAAGCTGGCGCAGGCGGACTCCATCCTGCGCTCGCGGCTCAACTTCCAGGGCACGACCATGGGTTTCTCCACCGAGCGCACGGACGCCCTGTGGTGGCTGATGATCTCGCCCGACTCCAACGCGGTGCGCGCCGTGCTCAGCGTGATGGAGTCGCCGCGCTGGCAGCCGGACATACCGCGCATGGTGCGGGGCACGCTTGGCCGCCAGCAGCACGGCCACTGGAACACCACGGTCGCCAACGCCTGGGGCGTGCTGGCCATGGAGAAGTTCAGCGCCCGGTTCGAGGCGACGCCGGTCACCGGTGCGACCCAGTCTTCCTATGGCGGCCAGACCGCCTCCTCGGCCTGGGATGCGGCCGGGAAAGAGCACCTGCAAAATTTCCCGTGGGCGCAAGGCCGCCAGGATCTGACCGTGACCCAGCAGGGCACCGGCAAGCCGTGGGCCATGGTGCGGGCGCAGGCGGCGATCCCGCTCAGGGAACCGTTCAGCAGCGGCTTCACCGTCAAGCGCACCGTCACGGCGGTGGAGCAGGCGAAGAAGGGCGTCTGGACGCGCGGCGACGTGGCCCGCGTGCGGCTCGACCTCGAGGCCCAGTCCGACATGACCTGGGTGGTGGTCGACGATCCGATCCCGGCCGGCGCCACCATCCTCGGCAGCGGCCTGGGCGGCCAGTCCGAGAGCCTGACGGAGGATCAGGAGGAAGAGGGCTGGGCGTGGAAGGCCTATGAGGAGCGGCGCTTCGACGGCTTCATCGCCTATTACCGCTTCGTGCCGAAGGGCAAGTGGACCGTGGAATACACCGTGCGCTTCAACAATCCCGGCCTGTTCCAGCTTCCCGCGACCCATGTGGAAGCCATGTACGCGCCCGAAATGCTGGGCGAGTACCCGAACCGGGCCGTGGAGGTGAAGGCGCCGTGACCGGACGCGGCAGGCTCGCGCTTGCCCTGCCGGCGCTTCTGCTGCCGGCGATCCTGCTGTCTGCGATCCTCGTCGCCGGCGCGATCTGGCCCGGCGCGCCAATCCCGTCCTTCGAGCAGGTGAGGGATGGCTACCGGCCATCCGAGGCGTGGCTGCTCGACCGCCGCGGCCGGGTGATCGACGTCAAGCGCGTCGACTTCGGCATCAGGCGGCTGGACTGGGTGCCGCTCGACGGCGTCTCGCCGGCGCTGCGGGACGCCATCGTCGCGGGCGAGGACCAGCGCTTCCTGCGGCATGGCGGCGTCGACTGGACGGCGGCGGCCGGCGCGCTGCGGGACCGGCTGACCGGCGGCCCGAACCGCGGCGGCAGCACCATCACCATGCAGCTCGCCGCGCTGCTCGACCCCGGGCTGAAGGTACGCGGCGGCGGGCGCGGCTGGGGCCAGAAGCTGGCGCAGATGCGCGCGGCGCTCGCCATCGAGCAGACATGGCGCAAGGAACAAATTCTCGAAGCGTACCTCAATCTGCTCGATTTCCGCGGCGAGCTGCAGGGCGTGGGCGCCACCGCGAAAATCCTCGCCGGCAAGCATCCGTCCGGCCTCACCACCAATGAAAGCCTGGTGCTGGCCGCGCTCCTGCCCAGCCCCGGCGCGTCGGCCGACCGCGTCGCCGCGCGCGCCTGCGCCCGGGCGGGCGGCGATTGCGCGGGCCTGCGCGATACCGCCGAGGGGTTGCTGGACAACGCCCGCGCCGCGCGCACGCCCGGCCTCGCGCCGCAGCTCGCGAACGCCCTGCTGCACAAGCCCGGCGAGCGGCGGCGGACCACGCTCGATCTCGATATCCAGCGCCGGGCCGTGGACGCGCTGAACCGCCAGCTCGGCGGACTGACCAACCGCAACGTCCGCGACGGCGCCGTGCTGGTGGTCGACAACGCCACCGGCGACGTGCTCGCCTATGTGGCATCGAGCGGCAGCCGCTCCCGCGCCGCCCAGGTCGACGGCGTCCGCGCGCCGCGCCAGGCGGGCTCGACCCTGAAGCCGTTCCTCTACGGCATGGCGCTGGAGAATCGCTACCTGACGCCGTCCTCGATCCTCGACGATTCGCCGATCAACCTGCAGACCAGCGTGGGCCTCTACATCCCGCAGAACTACGACCGGGACTTCAAGGGCGCGGTCAGCGTGCGCACCGCGCTCGCCAGTTCGCTGAACGTGCCGGCGGTGCGCACGCTGGTCCTGGTCGGCGTCGAGCCGTTCCGCGACCGGCTGCACCGCATCGGCTACGCGGGCATCGACCGGGACGGCGACTATTACGGCTATTCGCTGGCGCTGGGCTCCGCCGAGGTGTCGCTGTGGGAGCAGGTCACCGCCTACCGGACGCTGGCGCGCGGCGGCCTGCTGACGCCGCTGCGGCTCGATCCCCTGGCGACGCCCGCGCAGGAGCGGCGGATCATGCCGGCGGACGCCGCCTTTCTCGTCGGCGACATCCTGGGCGACCGGGCGGCGAGGGTCACCAGCTTCGGGCTGGCCAGCAACCTCAATACCCGTTTCTGGAGCGCGGTGAAGACCGGCACCAGCAAGGACATGCGCGACAACTGGTGCATCGGCTGGTCGCGGCGCTACACGGTGGGAGTCTGGGTCGGCAATTTCGAGGGCGACTCCATGCACAACGTCTCCGGCGTCAGCGGCGCCGCGCCGGTGTGGCAGGACGTCATCGCCGATCTCGATCAGGGCGGCGCCATCGCCGCGCCCGCGCCGCCGGTCGGCGTCGTGAGCCAGGCTGTGCGGTTCGATCCCGCGATAGAAAGCCCGCGCGAGGACTGGTTCCTGAAGGGCACCGAAACGGCGGTGATGCGCTCGGTTCCCGCCAGCAGCTTCGCCCGCATCGTCAGTCCGGCCGACGGTGTGGTCATCGCGCTCGACCCCGACATCCCGGCCGGCAACACGCGCGTGCCGGTCCGTGCCGAAGCCGCTGACAGGTCGCTGTCGCTGAAGATCGACGGCCGGGTGCTGGGGCGGGCCGACGCGTCCTATCTGTGGGCGCCGCGCCCCGGCGCCCACACCGTCCTGCTCCAGCGCGGCGACGGCAGCGTGGTCGACCGGGCGCAGATCACCGTGCGGGACATCAAGCCCGTACAAAAATAGGGTGTGTCGTGGTGTCTGGGATCTGCGTTTGGCGGCAATGCGACCGGCGTCATCCGGCGTCAGGACCGCTGGCCCTGCGCCTCCTATCTTGTATGCTGTCCGAAAGGGCAGCCGGATCGGAGTCGGAGGGGGATGAGGCATCGTCGTGGGGTTGGTTGGCTGGCGGCCGGAGTCGCGGCATTTCTGGCGGTTCCCGCATGGGCGCAGGACCCGGCCGGCGACTGCATTCCCAACCGGAGCCGGCAGGGCGTGCTGTATCAGGGTCTGGTCGACGGGCTTGCCCGCGACATCGAGGCGCCGCGCAAGGCCGGTGACCACGACAAGGTGCTGAAGCTCGCCGCCCAGGCGCAGGACACGCGGCTGTGCATGATTCCGCCCGCCATCGCCATCGCCCAGGCGGAGTCGTTCGTCGCGGTGGAGCAGGTGTGCGACGCCGCCCAGCCGCTGGAGCAGTTCTTCGCGGTCGCCGCGCCGGGCGAAAAGGACTACGCCCGGGCCGAGGATCTCTACGACGGCGTCATGGAAGCGCGCGAGGCCGGGCTGTGCCGCAAGCCGGTGGGCGGCGTCGCGCTCGCCGCACCGCAGGCCGATGCCGCGCCCTCCCATGAGGATGCCAAAGCCGCGGCCGACGGCAAACCCGACGACGGCAGCGCGCGCGACGCCTATCGCGGCGGGGAGCTCAACGAGGGCCGGATGGCGTTCGATGGCGGCAACTATGGCCGCGCCGCCGAGCTGTTCGACATCGTCATCCAGCAGGCGCCCGACTCCTTCGAAGGCTATGCCAGGCGCGCCCAGGCGAATGCCCGGCTGGGCCGTAAGGACGCGGCCATCGGCGATTACACCAGGGCCATCGAACTGGCGCCCACGCGCGGCTACCTGGTGATCGATTTCGCCCGCTTCCTGATGGACGCGGACCGCGTCGAGGGCGCGGCCGGCCTCTACGACAACTACCTCGAACGGTTTCCGGCGGACGTGCAGGTGCTGCGGGAACGAGCGGGCGCGCGCCTCAAGCTCGGGCTGGTCGACCTGGCGCTGGAGGACTACGGCAAGGCCATCGAGCTGGCGCCGGGCAACACCCAGCTGCGCCTGCTGCGCGCCTTCGTTTACCACGACAACGGCCGGTTCCAAGACGCCATCGCCGACTACACCGCGGCGATCCGGGCAGGCGCGTCCGGCGCGGACGTGCACTACCGCCGCGGGCTCGCCTATTACGCGCTGGGCCGGCCCGACGAGGCGATCACGGACCTGAATGCCGCCATCGCCGCCAATCCGTCGCTGGCGCCCGCCTACACCGCCCGCGGCACGCTGTACCAGCTCAAGGGCGACGGCCCGGCGGCGGTCGCGGACTTCAGCACGGTCATCGACCTGAAGCCGGAGAGCGCCGGCGCCTATCTGGACCGGGGCAAGGAGTACCAGCGTCAGCTCGCCGTGCCCGCCGCCATCAACGATTATTCCTCGGTGCTGCGGTTCGATCCGGGCAATCTCGACGCGCTGAAGGGCCGCGCCATGCTCTACCAGCAGCAGGGCAACTATGCCAACGCGCTCGACGACCTCAGCCAGATCATCAACCGGGATTATGTGGACGGCGACGCCTATGCGCGGCGGGGCTGGCTCTACTACGCCTGGAAGGACTATGCGCGGGCCATGGACGATTTCGACAAGGCGCTGGTGATCGACCCGAACGGCACCCAGGCAAAGCTCGGCCGCCAGGCCGTGCTGGAGGCCATCGCCGCGCAGGAGCAGGCCGCCGCCGAGGCGGCGAAGCGGCGCTGAGCCGGCGGACATGCTGGACATCTACATCGACGGCGACGCCTGCCCGGTCAAGGAAGAGGTGCTGAAGGTCGCCGGCCGCCACGGCCTGCAGGTGCTGTTCGTCAGCAACCGGTGGAGCCGCAAGGTCGACGCGCCGAATGTGCGCCAGGTGGTGGTGACCGAGGGCTTCGACGCCGCTGACAACTGGATCGCCGACAACATCGGCGCGGGCGACATCGCCATCACCGCCGACATCCCGCTCGCCGCCCGCTGCCTCAAGGCCGGCGCCCATGTGCTCGGCCCGACCGGCCGGGCCTTCACCGAGCACGGCATCGGCATGGCGCTCGCCATGCGCGACCTCAACGCCCACCTGCGCGAAACCGGCGAGATCAAGGGCTACAACGCCAGCTTCGCCAGGCAGGACCGCTCGCGCTTCCTCGGCGAGCTGGAGAGGCTGATCCAGCAGGCGCGGAAATCGAGCTGATCTCGCCCCGTGATCGTGATCAGGGTGGCCGGACCGTAAGACGCCGCCGCAATCGAGACGATCCTGCAGACGTCCTATCCATGCACCATGAAATCTACGGCCTGATTCGCATCATCATCTTGCCGATGTTCTCGCCCTCGTACAGGCGGTGGAGCATCTGGGGATAGTCCACGATGCTCCCTTCAACGATGTTCTCGCGCAATTTCAGTCGACCGTCCTTGACCCATTGGGCCATCTCCCGGCGGACGGCGTCGAAGCGGTCCTCGTAGTCGTAGATGATGAAGCCCTCCATCCGCGCCCGGAGCGTCGCCAACACCATATAATTCTTCGGGCCGTAAATGTCGGCGGTGTTGTACTGCGACGTGGCGCCGCAAATGATGATCCGGCCACGCATCGCAAGGCGGCGCAGAATGGTATCCAGCAGCGGTCCGCCGACATTGTCGAATACCACGTCGATGCGGTCGGGTGTCGCCTCCTTCAGGTCGCGGTAGAGATCCGGCGACCGATAATTAACCGCCGCATCGAATCCAAGTTCCTGGGTCAGCCAGCGGCATTTCTCTTCCGAACCGCACACGCCGACGGCTCGGGCGCCCTTGATTCGGGCGATCTGCCCCACCACCGAACCGACCGCGCCGCTGGCGGCCGTGACCACGACGGTTTGCCCGGGTTGTGGCTTGCCTATCTCGAGCAGACCGAAGTAAGCGGTCAGGCCAGTAAGCCCCAATCCACCCAGCCAGACGGGGAGTGGGGCAAGCGCCAGATCGACCTTCGTCAGGTTGGCGCCGTCCGAGACCGCATATTCCTGGGTGCCCAGCGGTCCAACGACCTTGTCTCCTGTCGAGAAGCGCGGATTCGCCGAGGCGACTACTTCACCGGCCACCGGCACGTCGACGACTTCGCCAATGCCCACCATGGATCGATAGGATTGCCCCGCGTTGAGGTGGGTGCGCACCGATGGGTCGATGGAGATATACTCCGCCCGAACCACTACCTGCCCGGGCGCCGGATCCGGCACGGCTTCACGGGAAACATGGAAATCTCCGGTGACAGCCTCGCCGCTGGGGCGCCGCGCCAAGCGCAATTGGGTGTTCAGCATCCTCTCTCCCCTTCGACGGAAGCGCCGGATGTTAGAAGAGCCCGCGCAATGGCGCAACGAGGGCGGTCATGAGTGCTGGACCCCCGTTGCTCCAATGAGACGGATCGCGCTCGCTCCGGGAGCTTGGCAGCCGCCAGTGGACGGCGGACCAAAGCCTGCTATCATCCGGCGGTGGGAATGACGGGGTGAACGCATGCTGAAAACCGTCAAGGTGACGATCGAGCAGATCTACGTGCCGACCAAGTACCGCAAGTCCCTCGATCCGAAGAAGGTCGACAAGCTGGCGGGCGACATCCTCGAGAACGGGCTGAAGATTCCGATTCACGTGCGGCCTGACGCGGGCCGTTACGTGCTGGTCGAAGGATTGCACCGGCTGGAGGCCGCCAGGGCGCTGGGCGAGGCGACCATCGACTCGCTGATCGTCCACGCCCACCGTGCCTGAGCGGGCAGCGGCTCCGGCACAACGAAAGACGGCCACCGCTGGTGGCGATGGCCGTCCGGAAACCGACGCGAAGAAAGCTGGTTACTGGACCTTCTTGTCCAGCGCGGCCTTGGCTTCGGGGAAACCCTTCAGGTCGAAGTTGAGCGGCACCTGCTTGCTGGTCGGCGACAGCAGGGTCAGCGTCGCCTGCTTGCCGCTCTGCAACGAACGCAGCACCCCGTCGCTCACCGGGATCGCCACGCGGCAGCCGCTCGACAGGCACTGCACGTAGTTGCCCGGGATCGCGGTGCCGCCGTCGACGGCGAACGGCGGATTGTTCTGCAGGCGGAAGCCCAGCGGCACGATGCCGACCAGGGTCTGGTTCGCGCCGGACTTGCCGTAGGCGAGGGCGGCGACGAATCTCTTGTCCTTGTTGACCAGCACGACCTGGATCTGGCAGGCCTTGGGCTGGGGGCAGACCAGGCCCCAGTTGCCGAACATTTCCGCCTTGGGAGCGGCCGGCTGAGCGGCCGGAGCCGGCGTTTGCGCCAGCGCCGCGGGCGACGCGAGGACCGAACCCAGCGCCAGCACCCCCAACGCTACCGCGACGGCGTTCGACCGAAGAATTTTTCCGAGCAAGTTGTCCTCCATGGGACTGAAGATTGAGCAGACATTCGATTGCGACGACCCCCTCGGCCACCCGTACCGGCCGCTGATCGAGCGGCTGATGCGTAGCATTCTTGCCAGTTGGCGTCCATGGCCGTGTTTTCACAGGGCTTGGAGGAAGTAGGCGCCCGGCCGGCCCATGTCGACCGCGAAACGATCCCTATCGGGCAAACAGGCGGGTTTTTGGCGCCGCCGTGTCGATTCTCCCGTGCCCCTGCGCAAGGCCTCGGCTAGAACAGGGCGCCTGACAGGTATCGTGGGGAGACGGCCGATGTCCAACAGCTTCCGTTCGCTTTATCCGGACCAGCGCGTGCTGATG
>JBKJNE010000452.1:0-4262 GCA_046596015.1 Alphaproteobacteria bacterium | reverse complement strand
TACTACCTGGATTATCAGAATGTCCGGCCCGATTACGTGAAGGCGTGCTCCCAGACGTCGATGCACAGCAGCGGCACGGCGTCGCCACCGCGGAACGGCGGCACGGCGTCGTGGGTGTCGCGGATGCACAGAGCGCCGTCTTCCAGGGTCACCCATGCCCAGCCGCTGCCGAAATGCCCCACCGCCGTGTCGATCAATGCGTCGCGGAAGCCGTCGAAGCCGCCGAAGCCATCGGCAAGCAGCGTGTCGAAGGTGTCGTCGGGCTTGCCGCCCCCTTCGGGTGACAGGGAGCGCCAGTGGAAGCCGTGGTTCCAGGCCTGGGCAGCCTGATTGAACAGCTCCTGCTGCTTCTCGTCGCCCCAGGTCTCGCGCACGATGGTCTCCAGCGCCGCGTCGGCGAACCTGGTTCCCTCGATCAACTCGTTGGTCTTCTCCACATAGGCGGCGTGGTGCTTCTTGTGATGCAGCGTAAGCGTCCGCCGCGAGATGCAGGGTTCCAGTGCGTCATACGCGTAGGGCAAGCTGGGCAGTGTGATCATCGACTCCTCCGTCGTGTAGTGCCGCGACACGCCCCCTTGCATCGCATTGAGCAAACGAGGAAAATTCAACGGCGCTGTGCGGAACTTTTTTCCGCACGTCCCCGTTCCCGGGGTCGGTGAAACAACGCGGCGGCACAGGAGGGGTTCCGTTGAAATCTGGCGCCATGAATCCGCCATCTTCGGTTCATTTCGGGTTCAGCACGCGCGGAACAGACTGCAATGCATGGGTGACGCCGGGAAACAAGGAGAGTTCGCCCGGCTTGCACCTTCAACCCGCATAGGGAGAGACCGATGCGAAGGAGTTTAACGTCCGCCTTGAAGACGGTGCTGATTTCGGGCACGGCCTGCGCGCTGCTGTTGGGGTCGTCGGCGGCCTTTGCCCGTGATGATGAAGAACAGCAGCAGCGCAAGCAGGAGCGCCAGCAGGAAAAAGCCCAACGCCAGCAGGAACGCCAGCAGGACAGGGGCGACCGTACCCCGCGCGGCGGCGGCCAGCAGCAGCAACAGTGGCAGCAGCCCCAGCCGCAGCAGCAGAGCCCATCGCAGCGCGACGCGGCCCGCGACTGGCAGAACAACCGCGGCAACGACAACAAGCGCACCTACGAGCAGCAGCAGGACCGGCCGCGGAACTACATCCAGCAGCCGCAGCAGCAGAGCCCGTCGCAGCGCGACGCGGCGCGCGACTGGCAGAACAACCGCGGCAGCGACAACAACCGGAACAACTGGCAGGGTGGCGGCGGCGACGATCGCAACCGGTATGGCAACACCTGGGACAAGGGTGACAAGAGGGAGTACCGGGCGGAACGGCGCGACGACAAGCAGGACTACAAGCAGGACCGCCGCGAGGACCGGGGCGACCGGAAGGACGAGCGCCGCGCTGGCACCTACGACAGGCAGGACAAGCGGGACTACCGCGAGGAACGCCGCGACGACAAGCGTGACTACAGGCAGGACCGCCGCGAGGATCGTGGCGATCGCCGCGAAGCCCGCGACAACCGCAACGACTGGCGGCACGACCATTGGCGGAACGACCGCAACGACTGGCGCCACGACCGGCGTTCCTGGGAGCGCCGCTGGTACGACCGCAACCGGCATGACCACGGCTGGGTCTGGCACCGCGCGCCGCACCGGCAGTATTCCTGGTATCGCCCGGGCTTTTCCATCGGCTACCTGCCGCGTGGCTATCGTCCGCTGCGGGTGGGCTACCGCGACTACTACTACCATGAGGGCCTTTACTATTCGCGGGGCTCCGCCGGCTACACGGTGGTTACCGCCCCGTTCGGCGCGCTGCTGGCCTCCCTGCCGGTGGGCTACAGCACGCACTATTACGACGGCCAGCCCTACTACTATTACTACGGCACCTACTATGTGTGGGATGCGCGCTACGGCCAGTATCAGGTGGTGGCGCCGCCGGATGGCCTGGCGGTGGACTACCTGCCCGATGGCTATGAAACCGAGTATCGCGGCGGCGACCTGTACTATCGCTACGGCGACACCTGGTACCGCCCGGACTACCGCGACGACGGCAGCGAGGTGTTCATCAGCGTCCGCTTCTGAGCCGAAAACACGATCGCCCGCTCGGCACCCGCCGGGCGGGCTTTTGTTTGCTCCGCTTCCAAACCCGCCGCGAGTCAACTAGTCTCCTAAGCCATTGACGGCATTCGGGGGCAGCCCTTGGTCGATCTGACGAGGCGAAGCGTTCTCGCACTGAGCGCAGGCGCGCTGGCATTGCCCGTGCTGGGCCACGCCCAGGCCCCACGGGGGGCCGCGAACGTGCTGTTCATCTGCGTCGATGACCTGAACGAGTGGGTCGGCTGCCTGGATACCCAGCCCGCGACCCGCACCCCGAACATCGACCGCCTCGCCGCCGCCGGCACGCTGTTCCGCAACGCCTATACGCCCGTGCCCACATGCAAGCCCGCCCGCGAGGCGGTGCTGCGCGGCCTCCTGCCGATGCGCACCGGTGTCTACGTCAACGAAGACACCGTCCCCGGCTGGCTGCGCGCCCGCACCAGCCTGCCCCGCCTGTTGCGCCGCGCGGGATACCGGTCCCTCGGCGGCGGCAAAATGTTCCACGGCCAGTTCTACTATGCCGGCCTGAACACGCTGGGCCGGCGTTCGGCACCCTGGGAGGAGGAATATGCGCAGGAGGAAGACTGGGACGAGTTCCACCACTTCGACTACGAATGCCTGCCCAGTCCATGGCCCGCGGCTGGCATAGGCCGGCGGGCATACGACTGGGGCGAAGCGCCGCCGGGGCATCCGACGCCCGACGAGGGCCTGGCCGATTGGGCGACCGGAATTCTCCGGCGCCCCAGCGACAAGCCGTTCTTCCTGGCGGTCGGTTTCTACAAGCCGCATATCCCGTGGTATGCGCCGAAGGAATTCATCGACCTGATCGACGACGACGCGATCGGCATGCCGGACAATCCGCCCGAGGCGATGAAAAAGCTGTACCCGGCGTATGACAGCAGCATCTACCGGGATCCCATCGAGAAGCAGGGCCTGACCCGGGCCGCCATCAAAGGCTATCTGGCGGCGATCGCCTTCGCCGACCATCAGATCGGCCGGGTCGTCGACGCGCTGCGCGCCGGCCCCCATGCCGGGAACACCCATGTGATCCTGTGGAGCGACAACGGCCACCACCTGGGCGAGAAGCGGCAATGGGGAAAGCAGACATTGTGGGAGCAATCGACCCATGTGCCTCTGATCATCGCGCCTGCGGGCGGTGTGGCGGGCCAGCGCTGCGACCAGTGCGTGTCGACGATCGACCTGATGCGCACTGTGTGCGGGCTGGCCAATGTGGCGGCACCCGCGGATGTGGACGGGCGCGACCTTGCGCCATTGCTCCATGCGCCGGAGACGCCCTGGCGCTACCCGGCGATCTCCACGAAGGGGCCGGGCTCGGTCTCCCTGAGGTACGGGCCTTACCGCTATACGCGCTATGCCACGGGCGCCCAGGAACTCTACGACCACCGCGACGACCGCAAGGAGTGGAACAACCGCGTCGAGAGCACTGCCTACAGACCCGTCGTTCGTCAGTTCGACGCCCTGTTCCCCAAGCATTTCGCCGAACCCGCGAGCGGGCCGCTGATGATGAGGCTCCGCCGCAAGATGGGGAACTACGCCGACTGGCTCGACACCGCCCTGTCGTTTTCGGATCCGTGCGACAGCTAGCAGCGGCGCCGCCTAATAGGCGTTCTTCTGGAACAGCACCACGGACGCGGTGCGCAGCAGAATCTGCAGGTCCAGCCACGGCGACCAGTTGTCCACATAGGCAAGGTCGTAGGCGATGCGGCGCTGCATGTCCTCGATGGTCCGGGTCTCGCCGCGTGCGCCGTTCACCTGCGCCCAGCCGGTGATGCCCGGCTTGATCTTGTGACGCGCCAGATAGTCGTCGATCTGGTCGGCGTACTCGGCGTTCATGGAAACCGCATGCGGCCGCGGCCCGACCAGCGACATGTCGCCGCGCAGCACGTTCACCAGCTGCGGCAGTTCGTCGATGCTCGTGGCGCGCAGCAGCCGCCCGATCCGGGTGATCCGCGGGTCGTCTCGCGTGGCCTGCCTGAAGCCGGATTCGCCTTCGACGAGCATCGTGCGGAACTTGAAGATGGAGAACTCGCGTCCCTGGAAGCCGACCCGCCGCTGCACGTAGAACACCGGGCCGGGCGAATCGAGCTTTATCACGACCGCGGCCGCCACGAGCAGGGGCAGCAGCACCAG
>JBKJNE010000356.1:0-3666 GCA_046596015.1 Alphaproteobacteria bacterium | reverse complement strand
GATCGTTTCCGCGAGAGTGCGTTCGCCATGATTGGCCCGCGCCGCCGTCCGCATGAGACCGGCGTCGACGATGAGCAGGTAGCCTCCGGTGTTCCATTGCAGGAGCTCAATCGCGCGCCGGGTCATGTCGGCCAGCGGCGGTTGCTCACTCCCGGCCGCGATTTCGTTCCCGAAAGCCATCTCGCGATCGCTGAAAATCCCGAGCAGACGCGGGCGGCGCCAACGCGGAATGTTTTCCAGCTCCGCTTTTGTCCGGACGATCTCGTAACCGTTGCGCCGCATCTCCAGGATGAGATCGCGTCCGTCGGTCCGCTCTCCGCTTTTCGCTTCGGGCAAAAAACTGGAGCCGCCCCCGCCGAGCACGATGTCGATCTTCTGGTCGTCGGCCAACTGCCGCGCCAGGTCCGCTTCGCCCTGGCCGGTCGCGTAAAAGGCGGCTGCGGTCGGATTCGTTAGGCGGCCATTTGTCACCAGCCCGATGGCGCGCCCTTTGGCGCGGGCGAGGTCGATGATGCTGGCCAGCCGCCTGTCGTTAGGCCCAACGCCCAGGCTGCGATTGTTTACCTTCACGCCCGTGGCGAGGGTGGTGGCGGCGGCGGCTTCGTCCGGGACTGCGAAATCCTGCGAGTAATTGGAAAGGAGGGCGACGGCAGGAAGCGATTCGAGCGCGAGATGGGCGTTGGCCCCGCCGGCGTAGAGCCGGGTCGCGGCGACGCGATCAGGGGTGAGGCCTTCGCCGATGAAAAGCACGATCGCGAACGGTTTTTGCACCACCCAGGCGCGGAAATAGAGGACGCCAAGCGCGAGAAAGATCGTCAGGCAAACGAGGGCCAGGATCTGGTTGCGCCATTTCATTCCAGCGATAGAGACAAAGCCCACGCGGCCTTGTCAATCCCGCAGCCGCCGGAAATCGCTTGAGCGCGAGGGTTGGCGTCGAGAGAGTGCCCACTATGGCCAAGCCCGTGATTCTTGTGATTCGAGACGGGTGGGGAATTAACCCCGGCGGAAAAGCCGAGCGCGAGAAAAACGGCGACGCGACCCTGCTCGCGCAAACGCCCTTCCACGATGAGGTCTACCGCAAATATCCCGGTGCGACTTTGATCGCGAGCGGGGAAGAGGTCGGCCTGCCGGCGGGGCAGATGGGAAATTCCGAGGTCGGCCATCTCAATCTCGGCGCGGGCCGCGTCGTGATGCAGGACCTGCCGCGCATCAACCAGGCCATCGCCGACGGCTCGATCGCGGCGGCGCTGGAAGCCTCCGGCCTGATCGCGGCGCTGAAGGCGAGCGGCGGGACCTGCCATCTGCTCGGTCTGGTTTCGCCCGGCGGCGTGCATTCGCATCAGGATCATGCCGTCGCGCTGGCGCAGATCCTGGTCCGGCACGGCATCCCGGTCCGCGTCCATGTCTTCACCGACGGTCGCGACACAGCCCCGCAATCGGCAGCCGAATTCGTCGCCGCCATCCAGGCCGCGCTGCCGCCGCAGGCCGTCATCGCCACCGTGTCGGGACGCTACTATGCGATGGACCGCGACAATCGCTGGGAGCGCGTCGAAAAGGCCTGGCGCGCCATGGTGCTGGGCGAAGGCCAGCACTTCGCGGACGCTCAGGCCGTCATCGCCGGCGCCCATGCCGCCGGGGTCAATGACGAGTTCATCGAGCCGGCGGTGATCGCCGGCTTTGGCGGCATGTGCGACGGCGACGGTCTGCTGAGCTTCAATTTCCGCTCCGACCGCATCCGCGAAATCCTGTCCGCGGTTCTGCAGCCGGAATTCTCCGGCTTCGCGCGGCCGCGCCGCCCTGAGCTGGCGAAAGCCGTCAGCATGACCGCCTACAGCGCCGAGCTGTCGCCGCTGATGCCGGCGCTGTTCCAGCCGCAGACGCTCGCCAACGGCCTCGGCGAGACCGTCGCCAGCGCAGGCCTGACGCAGGTGCGCATGGCGGAGACCGAGAAATATCCGCACGTCACCTATTTCTTCAATGGCGGGCAGGAGACGCCTTATCCCGGCGAGGAGCGCATCATGGTGCCCTCCCCCAAGGTCGCGACCTATGATCTGCAGCCGCAGATGTCGGCACCCGAGCTGACAAAAGCTGCCGTCGAGGCGATCGGTTCGGGGCACTACGATCTCGTCGTGCTGAACTTCGCGAACCCCGACATGGTCGGTCATACCGGAATTCTAAGCGCGGCGATCACGGCGGTCGAGACGGTCGATGCCGGGCTCGGCCGCATCGCCGACGCGATCTTAAGGGCCGGCGGCGCGCTGCTCGTCACGGCCGATCATGGCAATTGCGAGTTGATGGTCGATCCCGTCACCGGCGAGCCGCATACGGCCCACACCACCAATCCGGTGCCGATCATGCTGGTCGGCGGCGCCTCGGCGCTGGCCGACGGGCGTCTCGCCGACATTGCCCCGACGCTGCTCGCCCTGATGGGGCTGCCGCAGCCGGCCGAGATGACGGGCCGTTCGCTGCTGCGCTGAGCGACATGAAAAAGGCGCGGGCCGAAGCCCGCGCCGCTTGCCTGTTCCAGGCCGGGTCGCTCAGTACTTGCGCACCACCGGGGCCGGCGCATAGGCGATCGGGCGCTCGACCGGACCGCAGCATTCCGGCTCGCCGAAGTTCCAGCGCATGCCGATCTTGATGTCGTGGCTGTCGATTTCCTTGGCCTTCAGCGGCCCGTAGCTCTGCGCGATGAAGGCATTCTGGATGCGGCCGGACTGGGCCTCGCCGAGATTGAGATAGCGATAGCCGACTTCGAGGGTCAGGTTCTTGTTCACCTCGTAGCCGAGGCCCGCCATCAGGGCCCAGGCGACGCCCGACTTCTCGCCCTTGCCGGCCGTGCCCAGCGTCGCCGAGGACGGGCCGCCGGCGAAGACGATGCCCTGGTCGGTGAAGCCGCTGATCTCGTTGCGCGCATAGCCGATGCCGGCGCCGATATAGGGCGTCAGGCAGTTCCAGGTGCCGAGGTCGATATAGCCGTTGAACAGCGCCACCATCGAGGACAGGTTGCCCTTGTAGGTGTTGCTCTGCTGAACGATGCCGCCGCCGCTGGTGTAGACCAGCTTGTCGTTGACGCCGAAGGACGAGCCGCCGCGATATTCGAAGGTGCCGTCGACGCGGAACCAGTTGTTGAAGCGATAGCCGGCGCCGACGCCGGCGAAGACGGAGTGGTTGTCGGTCTCGCCGATGAAGACGCCGCCGGCGCTGCGGACATCGACTTGGTCGTATTTCTTGATGTTGAGTTGGCCGACGCCGATGTCGCCGCGCAGATAGACGCCGCTCGAGATCGAGCCCTTCAGGCCGAGCGATTCATGCGGCGGCGGAGGCGGCGGGGCCGCGAGATAATCGGCGGCATTGGCGAGCGCGGAAGCGCCGACAGCCATGGCGCCCGCCAGTGCAAGGGTTTTCAGGCTGCCCATGGCAGTGTCCTTCGTGTTTGCACGGCGCCAGGAACGCAAGCCCGTGCGAGTTACCGACAGGACGGACGATGCCATTGATTTCTTAAACGAGGCTTAACCTTAGGAATTAACCTCAAGAAAGCCTGAACGGCGAGGCTATACTTACCGAGGCGTTAACGCTGGCGGGCAACCACCCACAGCCCTCATCCTGAGGAGCGGGCGAAGCTCGCGTCTCGAAGGATGGCTGCAAATATCGGCTGCCACCTTTCGT
>JBKJNE010000291.1:0-4929 GCA_046596015.1 Alphaproteobacteria bacterium | reverse complement strand
CGTCCAGGCATCGGAGTAGCCGCAGCCAAGGGCACCAAAGCCCGACGACCGATCCCAAATTCGACAAAGCACCAGCCCAACCCCTCGTTTCGCAGAGGAATCCCCAAGGGGAGAGGCTACGGGCTCGGGCGTTTGCAATGGCGGTATAGCGGATGGACGCCGTCTCAAATCCGGTTGAGCGCCGGGTCCGCCTCGCCCGCCCAGGCCTTGCGGTAAAGCTCCCGCGTCGCCGACGCCGCGAACGGATCGCCGGCCCTGGCGTAGGCTTCCTTCAGGCCATAGAGCGCCCAGCCGTTGTCCGGGCTGCGCACCAGCGCCTCGCGGAACGCCTGCACCGCCTCGTCGGTCTTCCCGGCCTGCAGCAGCACGGTGCCCAGGGTCTGGCGGATGGGATAGTACCAATAGGGCGGCTCGGTATAGGGAATGGCGTCCTCGAGGACGATGGCCTCGCGCAGCAGCAAGGCGCTGCCGGCATAGTCGGCCTTGGCCTGCGCGGCGCGGGCGCGGACCACCAGCTCGGCGGTCTGCAGGATCTGCGGCGCGGGGACCATGTTGTCGACCAGGTTCTTCAAATCGGCCTTCTCGCGCAGGGCGGCGATGGCCCTGGCCTCCGCATTCGCCGCATCCGGCTTGCCGTCATGCGCCAGGGCGACGCCGCGCGCGTAATGCCACATGGCGACCACGAAGGGGAACCGCGCGTCGGGCTGCTTGAGAGCCAGCACGTCCTTCGGCGCGCCGAAACGGGCCTGGACCAGGTAGGGCGACGCCATCATCGGCTGCAGCAGGCCCGCCACGGCCAGCGCCATTTCCGGATTGATGATCTTCACCAGCTTGTCGGCCGCCGCGAGGGCGGTCCTGCCGTCGCCGGCCATCAGCGCCGAGGTCAGCACGAAATGCACGTTGTGCGGATAGTAGGCGTTGGCATAGAGCGCCTCGCCGGCGTTCGCGGCGCGGATGAACGCCTCGTCCGCCTCCGCGGCGGCGATGTTGCTGGCCAGCGAATCCTTGAACCGGCCGACCCGGTAATAGGTGTGCGACGGCATGTGCACCAGATGGCCCTGCCCCGGCATCAGCGCCGCCAGCCGCTCGGCCGGCGCCTCCGCCTTCCAGGGATCGCCCGACGCCTCGGTCAGGTGGATATACAGGTGGATCGCACCCGGATGGTTCGGGTTGGCGGCCAGCACCGTCTCGATGGCGGCAATCGCCGTTCCCATCCGCCCCTTGGGCGTCAGCCGGTCGGCCTCCCAGTAATCCCAGGGCTGGGTGTCCATGGCCGACTCGGCGTAGAACACGGCGACGTCCTGGTTGTCGGGAAAGCGCTCGTGCACCGCCTTCATGGCGTCGGCATAGGCCGCGTCGAACGGTGCGCGCTCGGACTTGGAATCGATGGAATAGCGGGCCTTCAGCGCCTCGATCAGCGCCTTCTCCACGTCGGTCTCGGTGTCGACGGCGGCGACCGCCTTCTGTAGCGCCTCCCATGCCGGCGGCGAGGCTTCCGGATCCATCGGCACGTTGATGTTGGCGCCCAGCGACAGCGATTCGCCCCAGAAGCACATGGCGCAGCGCGGATCGAGCTGCTGCGCCGCCTTGAAGGCACGGATCGCCTCGGCGTGGTTGAAGCCGAACATCAGCCGTACGCCCTGGTCAAAATAGGCCTGCGCCTGGGGCGAGGCGGGGGTCACCTTCATGGAGAAGGTGCCCAGGGTGTCGTAAAGCGGCGGCGCGTCGCCCGGCTGGGTCGCCGCGTGCGCGGCCGGGACGGCGAACAGGGCCACAAGCCGGGACAGCCGGCCGTCCCCGGCGCGGCCGCCGCCGCACAATCCGGCCTGGAGGCGCACGGGGTCGAACAGCCGCGCCGCATCGGCGGCATGGGTCCTCTGATGGTCGCCGCTGCCGGGCGCAAGCACGGATGCGCCGATGACGAGGGCGGTTGCTGCAAGGCTGCCGGCAAGAATGCGGTTCATGATCCTCTCCGCGATTGACGAATGCAGTCCACGCGTACTGCCCGCATTTTACAGCAAGTCGAGGCGGGAACGAAGCTGGAGGCGCTGGCGGCGCATCGCTGTTGCCTCCGCGCCACGACGAGGGGAAACTGGGGACCCTTTCACCGCCGGGGACCGCGCCGATGCCGCCTGCACCCTCCCTAGTCCAGCGGGCATGGCGCGTCGGTGCGTTGGCGCTGGCGGCGTGGCTCGCGGCCTGCGGCGTGATCGGGCCGTCGAAGGAGGCGGTGGAGAAGTTCTCCACCGAGGTCGTGCCGGTGATCGCCGAATGGCGGGCCGAGGCGCTGAAGCCCTACGGCACCGAAGAATTCAACACCAGGCTCGGTAACCCCGACCAGCAGCGGATGTTCGTCGTGTTCTCGAAGCTGGGCGACCTTTCCAGCTTCCAGCCGCCTTCCATGACCGGCTATTCCACCGCGACCGGCAAAGGAACCTTCGTCACCGTCGACATCAACGCCAAGTTCGCCAAGGGGCCGGCGGTCATCCGCATGGTGCTGCGCAGCAGCGGCGGCGAACTGAAGCTGAACGCCCTCAACATAAGGTCGCCGGCGTTCGGCGACCCGTCGGCCCAGCCCAACGCGGTGCAGCAGATCTGATCAGGTGGCCGCGGCGTGCGCTTCCGCCAGGTCGCGCGGCAGGCGCTGTGCCGCCAGATAGTAGAACAGCACGCTGAGCAGGATCGGCACGGTCAGCGCCATCATGGCATAGCGCAGGGACTCGCGCCCCAGCGACGGCTGCAGCAGATCGCTCAGCAGGCCGACGATGAACGGGCCCAGCCCGCCGCCGATCACGTTCAGGCAGAACAGCAGGAACGCCGCCGCCAGCGCGCGCAGCCTTAGCGGCACCAGTTCCTGCACCAGCGCGAAGCTGGGGCCGGCGTGGAAGATCGCGACCGACGCGGGCAGGGTCATCAGCGCCAGGGTCAGCCACTGGTTCTGCGCCAGGAACGCGGCGGTCGACAGCGGCGCGGCGATGCTGGCGGTGATGCAGATGATCCACAGCCGCCAGCGCACGTCGTGCCGGCCGGTGCGGTCGGCCAGCCAGCCGCCGGCCAGGGTGCCGATGGCGCCGCCGACGCCGACCAGGATGCCGACGATCGGCCCGATCTCGCCCGGGCTCAGGCCGTAGCTGCGGTTGAAGAACGCCGTCGCCCAGGCGATGGCGCCATAGCCGAACATGCCGGCGCAGGAAAACCCGGCGATGATCCACAGCAGCGACCGGCGTTTAACGATGGTTCGAAGCAAATCTCCAAAACCGAAATCCCAAACTGCCTCAATGAGCTTCAACAACCGGCGGAACAGTTGGCCGCCGAACAGTATGCTAATGGCTGTTCCGCCCAAAACCTCGGCCATACGAGCTTTGAATTTGATCCATTCCTGGTCATCTGGTTCGTCTTGAACGCCGTCAATATAGCCGCGGCGCGGCTCGCGAATGGCCGTGATGATGATCAGCGCCATCAGCAGTCCAGGCACGCCGACGACGAGGAACGCCATGCGCCAGCCGAACGCCTCCGCCAGCATGCTGCCGGCGATGAAGCCGAACATGATGCCGAGATTGGGCCCCACGGCCAGCATTGCCATCGGCAGCGCCCGTTCCCTGGGCGCGAACAGGTCGGAGACGATGCTCTGCGACGCCGGCCCCGCGCCGGCCTCGCCCACCGCCACGCCGATGCGGGCGAGGACGAGCTGGAGGGCAGTGGTGGCCATGCCGCAGAACACGGTCATGGCGCTCCACACGGCGATGGCCGCGGCGATCAGGTTGCGGCGGTTGGCCCGGTCGGCCAGCAGGGCGAGCGGCACGCCGAGCACGGCGTAGAACACCGAGAACGCCGCGCCGGTCAGCAGCCCCATCACCTTGTCGGACAGCCCGAACTCGGCCTTCACCGGCTCGACCAGCACGTTCAGCACCTGGCGGTCCACATTGGCGAAGATCTGCACCGCCAGCAGCAGCACCACGATGGTCCATCGCCCGGCGGTTTCGGGCGACATGGCCGTCCGGTTGGCAGTGTCCAAGCAGGAAGCTCCCGTGGTTGTGGCGGGAACCTTAGCGGGCAAGACCAGCGTGCGCTACCGCCCTGAGGCGGGACGTGCGTAGCCCTATGGCAACTCTTGGCGCGCACACTGATTGCAAGTGTCGGTTTCCTATTCACTCCATGGTTGGGTTTTTCCATGTCTTTAGCGGAAGTGCAGAAAGTTGGACGGAATGTCCCCTTGCCAGATGAGATGCAAGGGAGATGGGGCGATGCCGACGACGTGGCGACCGAACTCGTCATCGACGGTGGCGAGGTTATCTGCTTCGGTCAGGCCGTTTCGTATGATTACAAGGAAATACGACGGGAGGACGGTGCGCTCACGGTCAGCCTGAAAGTCGAGGATTCCGCGAAGGAAGACAGTTTTCAGCGCGCGAACATCACTGAACTTGTAGTCACGCCGGAAGGTGATTTTCATGCTTATAATGTGAAGTTCGCCAGTCAGTTCGTTCGCCCCGGGACTTGAATGTCGCGTCCGGAGCCTACTCGGAAACTTACCTAACGGAACTTTAGGCCAACCATCGTGAGCCGGTCAGTGGCGCCCCTACCACTTCGACCGGTCGCGGTATGGCTCCGTCCCATCCCACCCGACGGACGCAGTGGCGATCTTGCCGAACAGGTCGCGCAAATCGGGCGTGTCCTCCAGCAGCTCGGTCATGATGCCGAAGGCGGGGCGGGTGTCGATGAAGCAGAAGCGGCGCGCGCCCACCTGGCCGGAATGGGCGATCTCGAAGCCCTGCTTCAGGTAGCTGTCCAGCTCGCGGTCGTAGTCCCCGACGATGCTGCCCATGTGGTGCGGGCCGCTCTGGCCGGGCGCGAAAACGTCGCGAAAGGCGGACGGTGCGGCGTCGTACTGGGTCAGCAGCTCGATCTGGATCGGGCCGGCCTGGGCGATGG
>JBKJNE010000215.1:0-9371 GCA_046596015.1 Alphaproteobacteria bacterium | reverse complement strand
GGGCGCGGCTCGAGGCCTTGATCGACGAACTTGGCATCTGCGAGCTTGTCGGGATGCCCGGCTATACCGACAATCCCTACGCTTACATGGCGCGGGCCGACCTGTTCGCCCTGTCGTCGGAATGGGAGGGGTTCCCGACCGTGCTGGTGGAGGCGCTGGCCTGCGGCGCATCCGTCGTCGCGACCGATTGCCCGAGCGGTCCCCGGGAAATCCTGCTCGACGGCGAACTCGGATCCCTGGTGCCGGTCGGTGACGAACGGGCTTTTGCCGACGCGATGCTGCACGCCCTGGACGCGCCGCCGCGCCGTGGCGCGCTGATGGCGCGCGGCAACAGCTTCACGGTCGCGCGGGCGGCCAACGCCTATGTGGAGCTTCTCTTGGGCGCAGGGGGCGTGGCGGGGTGAACGAGCGGCCTCCCATCATCGTGCTCGGCGCCAATCATTCCGGCACGCGCGTGGTCGTGGATATCCTGCGGGCATGCGGCAGCGATGGCGGACGCATCGACAACGAGTGGCTCGAGAACCGGACCTTCCTCGATATCCACCGCCGGCTCATCGACGGCGTCAGCACGAAAGGATGGACCGGGACGGTTTTCGATATGGAGTTTGTCCGCGGCTTCCGCGACGACGGACGCTGGGTGCCCGATATCCGCGACTGGCTCGAGCGCTCGCTGGCCGACGGCTTTCCGGACCGGGCGTCGAAGCCGTGGCACTGGAAATGCCCGACCGCGATCATGTTCCTGCCGTCCTGGCTCGAAATCTATCCCGATGCCCTCTATGTGCATATCGAGCGAAACCCGGACGAGGTCGCCCGCAGCCTGGTGCGCCGCCGCCAGTTCATCGGCTTCGGGCGCGCGCAAGCATTCTACCACGCGATGAACCAGCGCATACTCGACTGCCGTCCCGCCATGCGCAGGTATATCCGTCTGTCCTATGAGAACCTGCCGGCCGAGTTGCCACTGCTCGCCGAACAGGCGGGCCTCGATCCCGATCCCGAAACGCTGCGGCGCGTGCGCCGCGGGATCGACAACGGTTACCCCAAGCCGTGGCGCGCGGACAGGTCCGCCGCAGGCAATCTTTGGGAGGCCTTGACCTATGCCCGCGCCGCGGCACACCGGCTCCTGGGAGGCTGGAGGCGACCATGAAACGGGCGGCACTCCTCGTCGCCGCGGTCGCCGTCATCCTGTCTGCGTCTGCCGGCCAGGCGGCCAATCCCATCGCGCCGCCGGTCATCACCGGCGCGGTGACGCGGGGCGGCGAGGGCGGACGGGAGATCGTCGTCGACAACCTGAACGATTCAGGGCCGGGAAGCCTGCGGGCGGCGATCGATGCGGACGGGGCGCGAATCGTGCGCTTCACGGTGGGCGGCGACATCCGGCTGGCCGGCGACCTGAAGATCAGGGGTTCGCGCATCACCATTGCAGGCGAAACCGCGCCGTCGCCCGGCATCACGCTGCGCGGCGCCTCGGTCCGCATCTGGGCCAGCGACGTGATCCTGCGGCACCTGCGGGTCCGGGTCGGCGCCGGACCCGGGCCGCCGCCCTTCAACCGCGACGGTATCAGCATTGTGGGCGACCGCGACGGGAAGCTCAGGACCGAGAACATCCTGATCGACCACTGCTCGGTCTCGTGGGCCATCGACGAGGGTATCAGCCTGTGGTTTCCCAACATCAGCGGGGTCACGATCCGGAACACCATCATCTCGGAATCGCTGGACAAGTCGCTGCACCCGAAGGGAAGCCATTCCACCGGGCTGCTGGTCGGGCCGGGCTCGACCAACGTGCTGATCCAGGGCAACCTGCTGGCGCACAATGGCTGGCGAAACCCGGTGCTGACAGCCGGGGTGACCGCCGTGGTGGCGAACAACCTCATCTACAATCCCGGGCACCAGGCCGTGCACTTCTACGGAAACGAGGGCCGGGGGCCTACGCTGGCCATGGTCGTGGGAAACGTGGCGCGCGGGGGGCCGTCGTCGAAGCGGCGCCAGGACATGTTCGGCACGCAGGGCATCGCCCCCTCGAGCCGCATCTACATGCGCGACAACATCTCGGACGGCATCAATGCCTTCGGCAACAGGTCGCGGCTGCTGTTCGAGCCGTTCGTCGGCCGGCCGCCGGTCACGCTGGCGCCGGCGATTCGGCTGATGCCGGCGCGGGTACTGCCCGAGGCCGTGGTGTCTAAGGCGGGCGCGCGGCCCTGGGATCGTGACGCGACGGACCTGCGAATCCTGTCCGAGGTGAAGCACCGCAGCGGACGGATCCGGGACTCGGTGCCGAAAAGCGAGCGCTGATCTCCATCGAACGATTCAACGGCGCGTTGCTGACTGCGCCGATCGGTGATCCGGCTACTCCGCTGGATTATCCCAATCGAATTCAGTCCCGACGAGGGCTCGCAGCTCACGATTGGGCGGCCCGTAGAAGTCCAGCAGACGTTCACGCACGGCCTGGGGAATCGGGGACTTCGCCTCATTGACGTTCAAGGCCAGCGGTTTCACGCCGGGCCATGGCTCCAGTCCGAGAAAATCGAGGAGGCGGCGTATGGCCGCCTCGGGCCGCTCGAAGAGGTCCTCCGACTTGAGGAGCAGGAAACGATCCGCGGGAAACAGCGCCAGCCAGCACGCCAGTTGCCGGGCATAGAGGCCGCGGTGTTGATAGGACTGGTGCTGATGCGCGTAGCTGGCGTAGCCCGGATCGGCGAGCAGACGGTCCTCCTCGCCGGCAAGCCGGCCGGCCTCCGCGTCCAGCGCCTCGGTCAGGCCGAGCGGCTCGAAGCCGCGCTCGCGCGAATGCAGATAGTGGGAATAGGCGCGCTCCACAGGATCGCGCAGCAGGACGATGAACCGCGCGTCGGGCAGCGTCGCTCTGATCCGCTCCGGGACCGCCGGGTGGTAGAGGTAATAGGGTGTCGCCTCCAGCCGGATCGGGCGGCTTTCGCCGCCCGGCGGCACGGGAAAGAACGAGCGGTACCAGTCCAGTCCTTGCCGGTAATGGCGATCGAAGTAGTGAACCTGCTTGCGCGACGATCCCAGCACGTCCGGGTGCTGGAGAAGGTCACTGAACAGCGACGACGTGCCGCCTTTCTGCGCACCCAGAATCAGGCAGTTCGGCAAGGGATTGCCCGGGTAGCGGAAAAGCCTTCTGCGCATGTCCGACATCTTGGCGGTCTGATCGCGAAGGATCCGCTTGTACTTGAGTGGAATGAGGTCTTGCATGGAAGGGTCGGTCACTGCTCTCGATGGTCCTCGCCGGATCGGCGAGAAGGTAGCCGCATTGCTCCCGTCGTGCATCACGAATGGTGCGGGCGCTGGAGATTGCCGACTCGCGCGGTTATACAGGGAGCGGGCAATCGCATCGGGCAAACGTGTTGGATTTCCGCAAGTCAGCCAGGCCGAGCAAGTCTCGTTCAGCGGCGCGACCGAGCAGGCCGCTGCGTTGAAAGCCGTGCCTCCACCATCGATCGACAACGCCGATGGTGCCGCGGGGCGGCCGCTGCGCATCGCGTTCATCGTTTCGTTCTGGTCGCGGGGCGGCGCGCCCAGCGTCGCGGCGCAGGTCGGCGCGGCCCTGCGGGACCGCGGCCACACGGTCGAGGTCTGGTATCTGTACCGTCGTTCCGACCAGCCGCTGCCGCACGGTTCGTGTTCCATCCTGCTGGACCGCGACCTCAGCGGGACGCTGGGATATCTGGCGCTGCCCTGGCTGGTGTTGCGGCGGCTCGTCGGATTCCGCGCCGATGCCGTCATCAGCTTTTCGCCGCTCGCGCACGTTGTCGGCCAGGTCATGGCCGCCGTGGCGGGCGTCCGGCAACGGATCGCGTCCCACCGGGTGGTCTGCAACCAGTACGCCAGGGGCCTGCGGGCCTGCGACCGGCTGCTGGGCAGCGTCGGCGGGTACACCAGCATCGTGGCGGTGTCCGAGGCGGTCCGCGCGTCGGTCTCCGCCTACCCGGCTTCGTACCGCCGGCGCGTGCGTGTCATTCACAACGGCGTCGATCGTGTGCCGAGCATCATGGCGCGCGCCGACGCGCGCGCCGCCTTCGGACTGCCCGGCGACGCGCCGGTGGTGCTTGCCGTCGGCCGCATCGCCGCGCAGAAGAACTATCCGTTGCTCATCAGCGCGGTCGCCCGGCTGGAGGGCGTTCATCTGGTCATCGCCGGCGACGGACCGTTGCGCGGCGAGATCGAGCGGCTTGCCGCCTCGCTCGGGTTGGACGCGCGCTTGCATCTCCCCGGTCACCTGCCGCACGGCGCCCTGTCGGATCTGTTCCGTGCCTGCGACGTGTTCGCGCTCGCGTCGATCTTCGAGGGCCAGAGCAATGCGCTGCTGGAGGCGATGGCCGAAGGCATGCCGATCGTGGCGAGCGACATACCCGAGCAGGTCGAGACGCTTCGCGACGGCGCCGGCCGGGATGCCGGCCTGCTGGTGCCGGCGCAGGACGTGGACGCCTGGGTACACGCCATCGGGCGGCTGGTCGATGATCCGGGCCTGCGCGCGTCGCTGGCGCACGCGGCCAGCGCACGGGCGCGTCACTTCTCGGTGGACCGCATGGTCGATGGGTTCGAACGGGTGGCGCGAGGCTGCTGACGCGCGGCGCGACACATAGTATTTAACGGTCCGACGCCAATCGCGGCGCGGCCAAGGGGAAGGGAGCCTCCTTGTCATCACAGGCACGGGTCTGGGAGCGGGTCTACGTCGTCATCACGCTCGTCGCGTGCTGCCGCGGATTTGACCGTCTGCTCGTCATCAGCGCCGACTCCGGGGGCCAGGCGTCGCTCAGCGACAGCTCGCCGGCCCGGTTCGCCCTGCTCGCCACCCTTTACGGCATCGCGCTGTCGCTCGTGCTCGTCCATCATGGCCGTGACTTTGCCAAACTGCTCGCCCAGAACAAGCTGCTGGCCGCGGTGGTGATCTATATCGTCGCGTCCACGTTCTGGGCGGTGGACCCCCCCACGACGCTGCGCCGCTCCCTCGCCTTTGCCCTGACGGCGACCTTCTGCGCCTACCTGGTGCTGCGCTTTTCGCCGACCGAGATCCTCAAGCTCGCGGCCTGGGCCCTGTTCGCCGTGGCCGTCGCCAGCGTGATCGCGGTCGTCTTGTTTCCCGAACTCGGCCAGGAGCCATACGGCCGCAAGCTCGGCTGGTGGCGGGGTATCTGCACCATCAACACCGCCTTCGGCCGTTTCATGGCGCTCGGCATCCTGGTGGTCTGGTGCTTGCGGCGGTCAAGCTGGGGCCTGCAGCGCTATGACATCGTCGTTCTTGGCCTGTTCCTGCTGTGCACTTACCAGTCGCACGCGGCGACCGCGCTGGCCGCGGTCTTCGCCGCTTTGGTCAGCATCGTCCTGATCTGGTCGCGCAAGCCGTTCGACATGCCGCTTCCCGCCAAGCTGAGCGCCGGCGCACTGTTCGGCATCGTCCTCCTGCTGACCGTGCCGTTCTATTTCAGCGAGGTGCTCGACATCCTGGGACGCGACGATACGCTGACCAACAGGATCTTCGTCTGGAACGCGGGCTACGAGCAGGGTTGGAGGCACCCTGTCCTGGGGGCGGGTTACGAATCGTTCTGGCTCGAGCGGCACGCCGCCAGCGCGTACTTCAACATGTTCGGCAGCGGCAACACGCTGATCGGCAATGGCCACAATGGCTATCTGGACGCGTGGCTCGAACTGGGCTTCGCCGGCCTGGCCGGGCTGTTGCTTCTCCTGGCTCAGGCCTTCGTCCGGACAACGCGCTATTCGTTGAAGCATGACGATGCCATGAGCCAATTCTACGGCGGGCTGCTCGTCTTCATCCTGATATACAGCGTCGCGGAAAAGGTCATCTTCGTTCACTCGGAGATGACCTGGGTCCTGTTCATGACCGGCCTGATGGCGCTGAGGTGGCGTATTGCCGAAGCCGCCGCCGACCTCCAGCCGGAGCCGCCGCTGGGGGCCATCGACGCGGGCCTGCCGCACCGTCTTCAATAGCTCTATTCGGGATGCCGGCGGGTGCGGGTGGCGATCAGGTAGAGCGCGTGCGGGTTGGTCGTCAGATAGCGGGCGATCAGGTGTCTGGGCCCGAACACCATGCGGTGCAGCCATTCCAGTCCCGATCGCCGCATCCAGCGCGGCGCCCGCTCGTAGTCGCCGGCAAGAAAGTGGAAGCATCCGCCGCAGGTGATCATCCACCCGGCACGGATGCGGCCGCGGTTGCGCACGCAGAACCGCTCTTCCAGCCCCTTGCCCAGGCCGACCCAGACCACGTCGGCGGCGGAATCGTTGATCAGGCCGCAGATGCCCGCCTCGTCCCCGGGTCCGAAGTAGCCATGGTGGCGCCCGGCGATGCTGACATGGGGATAGAGCGCCGCCAGCGTGTCGCCGGCCGCCCGGTTGATCTCGTCCGTCGAACCCAGCAGGAAGAACCGCAGACCTCCGGCGTTCGCTGCCGCCCGCGCCGCGTGGTGGATGAAATCGGTGGTCGCGGTGCGTTCCGGAATAGGCGCGCGCGTCAGCCGCGAGGCCGCGACGATGACGCCGCCGTCCGCATGGATGATGTCCGCCCGCAACAGGTCGTCGCGGAAGTCCCTGTCGACGGCCGCCTTCGACAGAGTATGGCCGTTGGTGCAGAACACCATCGTGGGCAGGCGATCGGGCCGTGCCCGGTATGCCAGGCAATCGGCGACCATGCGGTCCGCAAGGCCGCCTGAGCCGAGCACGGCGGCGGGCACGCCGCCGATGACGATATGACGCACCGGCCGCGGCGTCAGGGGCTGGTGAACCGCGTCCGTCATGCCGTGCTGTCTCCGTCCGCCCTGGCATGGCGGATGACGCTCAGGCCGAGCCGGAAAGATCGGCGTCCCGAGGGATAGAGCCATGCGGTGCCCCAGATGATGCCATAGGAGAGCGCAAGGCAGATCAGCAGGGTCAGCCACGCCGGCAGCGAGGCCGAGACGGATATCGCTGCCATCGCGCCGACGGCGAGCACGGTGCCCGGCAGGAAGATGGCGATGGTCAGGCCGATGTCGCCGAGCCGGATGTGCGACCGGCGGGTGACCATGACCGCCAGCATCGGCATCATCAGGAACAGCATGGCGCCCGCATAGGCCGTCGCGACACCCAGGCCGCCCCATGGCAGGCCGACCGCGAAGGACCCGACCGTGAGGATCGTCCTGATCACCGCCCAGCTCCTGAATTCGCGGGTGCGGTCCTCGGCGACGAACAGCCACTCCAGCATGACCATCTGGAACCTCAGCAAGGCGGCGATGCCGAACGCCTGGAAGATCGGGATCACCTCGTCCCACGCATCGCCATAGACCAGCGGGATCAGCAGGGGAGCCATCACCACCGCGAACGCCATCGCCGGTATGGCGCCCAGCAGCACCAGGCGCATCAGTCCCAGTACCGCGCGGCGGTAGGCATCTCGCCTGTCGAACAAGCGGGCGAACACCGTCGGCGCCATGCTGGCGAGCGGCGCGGTGATCAGGCTGGTCGGCGTCACCATCAGGCGATAGGCCCGGTCATAGTATCCCAGCGCCACTTCGCCCCACGCCTTGCCGATCATCACCGAGTCGGCGTAGCTGGAGACGAAGTTCATGATCCTGACCATGGCGACGTTGCCACCGAAGCCGATCATGCCGCGGACATCGACGCGCCGGTCGGGCAGGCCGGGACGCCAGCCGCTGAGCAGCCACGCCAGTATCAGCCCCGCGATGCTGCCGGCGACCGGAATGGCCACCAGCGCCCAGAACGTGTGCCACTTCGCCGCGACGAATATGCCCACGCAGGTGGCGAACAGCGTGGCGAAGAAGCGGAGAAGCCCCAGCCGCGCGAATTGCAGCCGCCGGGTCTGCACCGCGCGGTGCAGCGATCCGAGTCCGTTGATCAGGAACAGGCTGCAGTAGATCGCGGCGACGGTCGCCAGTTCGGGCCGTCCGTAGAACAGGCCGACCAGTGGGCTCAAGGCAAGGAAGACGACCAGCAGCACGAGGTGGTAGGCGAGCGAAACCCAGAACAGGTTCGACAGTTGCGCATAGTTAAGGTCCTTGCGCTGAAGCACCGCCTGGCCAAGCCCCAGGTCGCTGATCACCGAGGCGGCGACCGCGAGCGGCGCGACCATGGCGGCAAGGCCGAAATCCGCCGGCGTGAGAAGGCGCGCCAGCACAATGGTCGATGCGATCTGCAGGAGGATCTGGCAGCCCTGCATGATGGCGAACGCGATGCCGCCCCGGAAGGTTTTCCGTTTCAACTCGCCGACATCATCGCCGAACGCCAGTCCTTCCTCGGATTGATCGGGCTTTTGCAACGGACCGGCATCCCCTCAGTCGCGGCTGTTCGCCGGCATGGCATACACTGGCACGCCGCTTCCGCGCAATCCTGTCACCCGCGCCCGCCGGGCGTTTTGACTGGCAATGGACGACCATTGAACGCAAAGTCTCCGCAATCGGACAGAAAGGCACAGACGGGGCAATCGCGCGTGCTTCAGGCGGGCAAAGAGGGAGGCGCGATCAGGGGCGCGGCGGCGGCAGGTCAAACGGACCTCCGCTGGACGCCGCGGATGATCGAACTTGTCGCCATGGCTGGCGACGTGGCGGTCATCCTGGTGTCCGCCAGCATGGCCTCGCTGTTGCGGTCCGGCGAGCTCGCGCTGTCCCCTAGCTATCTGTTTCCGGTGATCCTGGGAGCGATCCTGTCCGTCAACATCTTCCGCTGGCGCAAGCTTTACGCGCTGGAGACCTACGCCAAGCGCGCCCAGCAGACGGTGATGCTGGTCGGCGCGCAGATGCTGGTGACGCTCATTCTGCTCGGCATCGGATTCGGCTCGAAGACGTCGGCCGACTTCTCGCGTATCTGGTTCGGCTTGTGGATGATGATCAGCTCGCTGGGGCTGGTCGCATGGTTCTTCGTCCGCGCGGCTTTCGTCCGTGCCGCGCAGGACACCGGCGCGCTCTGCGACCGGCTTTTGCTGGTCGGCGATCCCGAGCGCATCGCCAGCTTCACCGCCTGGCTCGCCACCAGGAATCCCCGCGTACTCAAGGTGCTCGGCATCGTCTCGGTCGGCGGCGAGATGCCCGCCCCGGTCGATGGCTGCCCTGTGCGCACGGGCGTGGATCAACTGGCCGACATGGCCGGGACGTTGCTGCCCGACCGCGTCGTGCTGCTGTTCAATTGGCGCGAGCCCGAGATCATCGACCGCTGCGTCGCATCGCTTCGCAGTCTGGCGCTCGACGTTGAACTGATGCTGCCGCGGCTGGGGCACGAGTGGATCGGCCGGCCCATCGCCTCGCTGGGCGGCCTGCCGGCCATGAATCTCATGCGCAGCCCGCTCTCCAGACACGGGCGCGTGATCAAGCTCACCGGCGACTATCTGCTGGCCAGCATCCTGCTGCTGGTGCTGC
>JBKJNE010000214.1:0-6096 GCA_046596015.1 Alphaproteobacteria bacterium | reverse complement strand
AGAACCGCCGCAGTGCCGCGGTCTGCCGGTTCCACGCCCGGAAGGCGCGGTGGAACAGCCGCACGAAGCGCCGCCGTTCGTCGGGCTCTCCCTGCATCAGCGCGATGCCGAGGCTGTGGGTGCGGGCGCGGGCAAGACCGAAGCGGAAGTCCGCCTCCGACGCCTGCCGCCGGTTGGCGGCGCGGGTCATGGGCCGGCCGAGCCGCAGCGCGATCCAGGTGGCGAGAACCGTGTAGACGACGGCGACCCAGACCAGATGGCCGGGGATCGACACGCCGACGCCGAACGGCGTCAGCTCGATGGTGCCCGAGACGACCCAGAGGATGTTGACGAAGCTGACCAGCAGGATGGTGGAATAGAGGCCCGAATGGCCGATATCGACGGCGTATTCGGTGGCGATGCGGATGTCCTCGGCGATGCGGCCGTCCGGGTTGTCGTGCCTGCCGGGCATGAAGGACAGGGTGTGGTGGCGCCCGGCGGTCATCCAGTCCTGCATGACCCGCCGGGTGAGCCAGCGCCGCCAGTTGGCCTGCAATCGGCGCTTGGTCTGGAGATGGGCGATGGTAACGGCCACATTCGCCAGTATGATCAGGACGAAAAAGCCGATCAGGGTGAGAAAACTGTCCAGCGCCTTCTGCTCGAGCGCGTCGAAGAACCGCAGGTTCCAGAGGTTCAGCGCCACCGCGACGCCGACCTGCATGGCGGTCAGCACCACCAGGGCCGCGCTCGTGACGATGGCCTTCCAGCGCTCGCGCGAACTCCACCAGCCGCCGGCGAACGCCCAGAACGCGCGCAGGAATGCGAGCCAGCCAAAAAAACCTTCGGTCGCCGCTGCGGATGTCGATTTTGGATCGGACGACATGATGCCCTCTCCAGGGGCGTGTGTGCACCTGGTCCCCATTGTCGAAGATAGGCTGTTTCGTGCGGGAAACGAAAGCTTGAAGGGGCTAAGGCCGTGATTCTGGCTGGCGATGTGGGCGGCACTCGCACGCGGCTGGGGCTGTTCGAACGGTCCGGCGGCTCGCTGGCGCCGGTCTGGAAAACCACCGTGCTCAACGCCGATTATGCCGGCATCGCCGATGTGCTGGAACGCTGCGACCGTCCCCGGGAGGCAGGCATCGAGGCGGCCTGCTTCGGCGCCGCCGGACCGGTCGAGAACGGCGTCTGCCGCATGACCAACCTGGACTGGATACTCGACGCGGCGGTTCTGACCGCGTCGGCCGGCGTCGGCCCGGTGACCGTGGTCAACGACCTGACGGCGATCGCGGTCGCGGTCGCCCATATGCCGGAAGACTCTTTCGTGGTGCTGCAGAGCGGTTCGCACCCCTGGGGCAAGGGCAGCATGGCCGTGGTCGCGCCCGGAACGGGGCTGGGCGAGGCGGGGTTGCTGTGGGACGGCACGCGCCACCGTGTGATGCCATCGGAGGGCGGCCATGCGGACTTCGCCGCCGCCGGCGCGATCGAGGAGGAACTGCGCGCCTATCTGGCGGGGACGGACAGTGGTCATGTGAGCTGGGAACGGGTGATCAGCGGGCCGGGGCTCGCCGCCATCGCGGCGTTCCTTGTGGACTCGGGCCGTCACGGGTGGCCGGCGGACGTCGCCGTGCTGGCGCCCGACAAACGGCCGGCCGCCATCGCCCAGCGGGCGCTGGCAGGCGGCTGCGGCCTGAGCGTGGCAGCGCTGGCGCTATTCACCGGTGTGCTGGCGCGCGAGGGCGGCAATGCCGCGCTACGCTACCTGGCGGTGGGTGGGTTGTGCTTCGCCGGAGGCATTCCGCCCGTCATCCTGCCGGCGCTGCAGAAGCGCGGATTCATCGATGCCCTGACGGGCAAGGGCCGCATGGAAAGCCTGTTGCGGTCGGTGCCGGTCAGGGTGTCGAAGGATCCCGATGCCGGGCTGTTCGGTTCGGCCCGGCTCGCGGTGGACAGCCTAGCCTAGCCTAGCTTGAGGAACGACGGCAGCTTGAAGTCCGGCATGCTCGGCTTGCGGAGGCGGGGCATGCTGATATCCGGCATGTGCATGGACGGTATCTGGATGCCCTGCACCGACTTGCGTAGCTGGGACGCCGACGGAAGCTGCGCCAGCGCCCTGTCGATAGCGCCGCGGGCGCTGGCGAGCGAGCGCGTGACCGTCCCGTTGCGGCGCTGCTGGACGATCAGGACCGCCGCCAGCGCCGCGACGCCGACAGCCGCGAGGGTGAACAGAGCCGGCTTGCGGTACTGGATGGCCTTCTGCCTGAGCGCCCGCAAACCGTCGCGGTTGGTGATATCGATGGCGAACCGGTCGATGGCGCCCTTCACCTGGCGCTGCTGGCGCTCGAGGAAGCCGTGGACGGCGTCCGGCAAGGTTTCGCGCAAGGCTTTGTCGATGCTCTCGATGAACGCGCCTTCGCCGCGGATGATGCCGGTGATCGCGCCGCGCATGTCGCCGGTCTCCAGCTTGTTCTTCAAATCGTCGAAATAGCGCCGCAGCGTCTCGCCGATTCCGCCCTCGTGCCCGGTCTTGATGCCGAGCGAGCGCATGGTGATCTCGAGCTGGGCGGCCATGGCGTTGCGGCGCCGCGCCATGCCGAACAGTCGCGCCTTCATGGCGCCGCCGCTGGCGGATTCGGCCGCCTCGCGGTAGCCTTTCGCGCTGTCGCGCGCCGCGGCGTACAGATCCTCGAGCAACTTGACGGCGTCCTCGGACAGCGCGCCGGCATCATCCGCGAGCGTGGCGCCGGCGCGGGTAAGGACCGTGACTTTATCGGAACGGTTCATCGATACCTCCTGCGGGTTGGGGTGTGCAGGATAAAGGCTGCAGACGGCGATAAGTTCCCTTTTTTCCGATACTGCGGCATTTCGACCGCCTCAGAGCACGGCCACCAGCATTTCCTCGGTACTGGACGGCCGGAGTCCATCCGTCCTGCCGGCGAAATGGCGTGACGTCGTCTCGGCCGCCGATATGTGCCGGGTTTCCCGGAAACCGGCGTCGCTGGCCATGGCGAGGATTTCCGGAGGGCTGAAGAAGCTGATGAACGGCGTGCCCATGGCGCGCGCGCCTTCCATGGTCCTCTCGCGTGCCGGGCGTTCTTCCGGCTCGAGCAGGTCGATCGGCAACTGGAAGGTCATCGCCAGCATGGAGCCCGGGGCAAGCGCGGCGGCATCGCGCAGCAAGGCCGCGACGGCGTCGCGTGTCAGGTACATGGAAACGCCGGTGGCCGCCACCACGGCCGGCTTTTTCCCGTCGAATCCGGCGTCTTCGAGCGCCCCGCGCCACGACGTGCCGGCCTCGAAGTCGACGGGCACCAGCCGCAGCCACCCGGGCACGCCGAAGCCCAGCTCCATCAGGCGCCGCCGCTTCCAGGCCTGCGTGCCCGGTCGGTCGATTTCGAAAATAGTCAGGCCGGCGGCGGCCTCCGGCCGGCGCTGGGCGAAGCTGTCGAGGCCCGCGCCGAGGATGACGTATTGCAAGACGCCGCGCCGAGCCTGCTCCACCGCCAGATCCTCGACGATGCGGGCGCGCGCCACGACGCTGGCGCGCACGCGGGCGCGGGCGGCGGGGTTCATGTCGGGCTGGAGGCGCCAGTCTTCGCCCGGATCCACGAGGCGCAGGCCTACATCGTCCTCGAGCACGTGGGGTGGAGGATCGGCGAGCAGGTGCAAGGCCCGCCAGAGCGCGACCCGCACCGCCGTGGGGTCCGGTCCCGAACTGTCCTGCATGGCAACCCCCGACGGCAAGCGGTGCCGGTCATATGATACCGCGCCGCCGGTCAGGCCGCGATGCGGCTCTCGCCACCGTCCATCAGGCCGCGCAGGCGCTCGCGGGCGCGGAAGACCCGCGACTTGACCGTGCCGATCTCCAGCTTCAGGCGGGCGCCGGCGGCGGCGTAGGAGGCGCCGTCGATGCCGACCATCTGCAGGATTTCGCGGTCCTTGGGCGCCAGGGCCGTGAAGGCGCGGTCGAACTCGCGCATCTCGATGGCCTCCTCCTGGCCGCCGCGCACGCCTGGATCGAGCCAGTCCTCGAGCGGGACGGCATGGCCGCGGCGGGCCCGGCGCCGGACCTCGCTGATGAACTCGTTGTGCAGGATGGTGAACAGCCAGCTCCGCAGGTTGGTGCCGGGCTGGAACATGTGGAAGTTGCGCAGCGCGCGCTCCAGGCACATCTGGACGACGTCGGCTGCGTCGTCCGGGTCGCGGGCCAGCTTCTGGGCGTAGCGCCGCAGGGCGGGGATGTGCTCCTCGATACCGGTGAGATCGTTATGGAGGTTAGATGTCCTCGACATGGGATCCTCTCTCGCTTTATCGGTCAGGTGCCCCTGTACCGATGTTGCTGATACCTGTCCCAACGCACGAAATGTGGCCGAAATCTGGCTTTCGTTCGGTATTAGGGTGCTCAGGCTGATTTTTTCCGGGCGCGGCAGCGGGTTTTTGTGGCTACCGGTTGGCCATCCGCGGGGTGGCCCGTCCGTTGCTCATGACGCCTAGCGGCGCGAATCCTGTCCGCGAGTGGTGCGATCGGCGTGGGTGTCCTTCCAGTCGCGGGCCTTCTCCTGCGCCCTGGCGATCTGCTTGGGGTCCATCTGGCTGGCGACCATTTCACGGGCGTCGGCCGCGGCCTGCGAGCCCTGGTCGGCGGCGAGCGTGTACCACATGTAGGCCGACACCTCGTTCTGCTCGACGCCGAGGCCGAGGCGGTAGGCCTCGCCCAGGGCGGCCTGGCCAGCGGCGCTGCCATTCCTGGCGGCCTTCTTGTACCACTTCACCGCGGCTTCCGGATCGGGCGCGGCGGCCGCCTGGGAAACCGAGCGGGGCTCGGCGAGGACGGTGCCGGTGTCGCCGCTGGAGCCCGCGGCGCTGGCCTTGGCCAGCGCGAGCCGGGCGCCGTTGTCGCCTGCTGAACGCTCGCCGATATAGAGGTTGCCGAGCATCACCTGAGCGCCATTGTGGCCCGCTTCGGCCGCCCTGGCGATCCACTTGCGGGCAAGTCCGGGGTCCTTCTCGACGGCGGTGCCGTTCAGATACATGCCGCCGAGGACCGCGGACGCGGCGACGTTGCCTTGCCCGGCCGACAGCTTGATCAGGCGCGCGGCCTCGGCATCGTTCTTCGGAACGCTCTTGCCGTGCAGGTACATCCAGCCCAGCGCCGCCTGCGAGCCGGAATCGTCGTCCTCGGCGGCGGCGGCGCAATGCATCCCGGCCTTGTCGTACTTGCCGGCCTGGAAGTACTCACGGCACAGAGCGGTGGCATCCGGCGGGGTCGCAAATACCGGGGAAGAAGAGGCAAAACATACGGCTGCGATCGCCGCACCGGCCGCCAGAGCGCCCAGCACTTTCAAAGTCCTGCGTGCGCGGCGCAGATCGGGATCCAAGTCCGAAAAGATCACACTGTGCTCGTTCATCTTTTTTCCCTTGGCCTTGGTCGGGCGATGCAACTGCTGGTTTCTCTGGACGAGGCGTCTTCGCGCCTCATTCAGCAGGACAACTCGACCTTCAGGGTTAAGTTCCCGGCGGCTGGAAATCCGGGCGACGCAGCGAACGGCAGGCTGCCGAGTCCGCGGCTCAGTCGAGGGCCTTGACCCATTCCCATGCGGGCTTGCCGGCGGCCAGATCGGCGCCTTCCGCGCGCAGCCGGGCGTTCCAGACGACGAGTTCCTCCAGCGAGGCGCGGCGGGATCTGAATGCCGCGCCGGCCGCTGCGTCCTCGAACGTCACGGCGCCGCCCCAGTCGGCGGTGTAGCGGCCCCGCTGATCCTTCAGGATCGCCAGCATGGCGCCCAGATCGTAGGCGGCACGGGACAGCAGGTTCACGCGGGCGCCGTAATGGCTGCGATAGGCGGCCTCCTCCTGGCCGAAGCGGACTTCGACGCGGCGGCGGAGCGGCTCGGCGAGCGGCGCGACGATCTCGCGGCGGCGGCCGGCGAAACGGCCGAGAATCGTGTCATAGGCCTTCACCGCGCCGCGGATTTCGACCGATCTGGCGGCCAGCGCCGCCGCCGCGGCATCGACGGCGGCGGGATCGGTGACCTGCCGCGGCGTCAGCACCTCCATCAGCGGCCAGGGGCCGAGGACGGCGGTGTGCGCCTCCATGCGCGCGAGCGCCTCGCGTTTGGT
>JBKJNE010000362.1:0-13392 GCA_046596015.1 Alphaproteobacteria bacterium | reverse complement strand
GGCGCCCATGCCGCCCGCCAGCGTCTCGTAGTACTGGTAGCGGGCGTTGCCGAAGGTCACATTGTTCA
This sequence comes from Alphaproteobacteria bacterium, assembly GCA_046596015.1. Classification (GTDB taxonomy): domain Bacteria; phylum Pseudomonadota; class Alphaproteobacteria; order SMXS01; family SMXS01; genus RI-34. The sequence goes on along the minus strand of JBKJNE010000362.1, from coordinate 13,324 downwards.
TGGTGCCCTGGGCCGCCGCCGCCGCTCCCAGCGCGCCGAACAGGGCGTTGACCACGCATTGCGAGGTCTCGACGTTGCCCGCCACCACCGCCGCCGGATGACGCGGGTTGAGCAGGCAGCCGTCCGGCACGATCAGCGTCAGCGGCTTCAGGCAGCCCTCGTTGAGCGGGATGTCGCCCGCTACCAGGCAGCGGAAGGCATAGAGGGTCGCGGCGCGGGTGATGGCGAGCGGCGCGTTGAAGTTGTTGGGCTGCTGCGGGCTGGTGCCGGTGAAATCGACGGTGGCGGTACGCGCCGCCCGGTCGACGGTGATCGCCACCGCGATGGCGGCGCCGCAATCCATCTCCACCGTGAACGCGCCGTCCGACAGCTTGTCGATGGCGCGGCGGATCGCTTCCTCGGCATTGTCCTGCACATGGCCCATATAGGCCCGCACCATGTCGAGGCCGAACTGTTCCACCATGGCCACCAGCTCGCGCGCGCCCTTCTCGTTGGCGGCGATCTGGGCCTTGAGATCGGCGATGTTCTGGTTGGGATTGCGCGCCGGAAACGGCCCTTTTGCCAGCAGGGCGCGTATTTCCGCCTCCAGCAGCCGGCCGCGCGATACCATCGGCACATTATCGAGCAGGACGCCTTCCTGCTCGATGCTGGTCGAATCCGGTGGCACGGAGCCGGGCGTGATGCCGCCCACATCGGCGTGGTGGCCCCGCGTCGCGACGAAGAACAGCGGCTGGTCGCCGGCGAAGATGGGCGTGACCACGGTGATGTCGGGCAGGTGGGTGCCGCCATTGTAAGGCGCGTTGGTGACGAAGACGTCGCCGGGTCGCATCGCCGGATTGCCGCGGATGATCGTGCGGACGCTGTCGCCCATGGAGCCCAGATGCACCGGAATGTGCGGCGCGTTGGCGATCAGTCCGCCGGTTCTGTCGAACAGGGCGCACGAGAAGTCGAGCCGCTCCTTCATGTTCACCGAATGGGCTGTGTTTTCGATCACCACGCCCATCTGTTCGGCGATCGACATGAACAAATTGTTGAAGATTTCCAGCTGCACTGGGTCCGCGCGCGTGCCGCCGGCCGGCCGCCGGCCGGCGGCCTCGACGCGCTCCAGGATCAGGTCGCCGCGCTCGGTCGCCTGGGCGCGCCAGCCGTCCTCGACCACGTTGGTGCCGTGCGGCTCGGCGATGATGGCGGGGCCGTGCACGATGTTGCCGGGCCGCAGCGATGCCCTGTCGACCAGCAGCGCCGTTTGCCAGGCGCCGTCGAAGAACACCTCGATCTCCTCGTCGGCGACGGGACGCCCCTGTGCGACCGCCGACGGTTGCCCCATGTCGGGCTGCGGCATGTGGCCGACCGCTTCGAGCGTCACGGACTCGACGATCAGCGCCTTGCCGCCATCGTTGAAGCCGAACCGGCGGCGGTGTGCGTCCTTGAACGCGGTCTGCACTTCCGCCAGCGCGCCGTAGGGCACTTCCAGCGCCGTGTCGGTGCCGGCGTAGCGCAGATGCACCCGGCGCAGGATGTCGGTGCGCGCCGCAAGCGGCTCCACCAGCGGGAGCGTGACCGCCGCCAGCCGCCGGAACACCGGCTCCAGCCCGGCCAGCGTGTCGGCCGACAGCGGGCGCTCCACGGTCTCCTGGCGCAGTTCACGCGCTTCCGCGAGCCCCATGCCCAGCGCCGACAGCACGCCCGCCAGCGGGTGGATCATCACCCGCGCCATGCCCAGCGCGTCGGCGACCAGGCAGGCATGCTGGCCGCCCGCGCCGCCGAAGCAGACCAGCGTGTAGCGCGACACGTCGTGGCCCCTCTCCAGCGAGATGCGCTTGATCGCCCGGGCCATGGTCTCGACGGCGACTTGCACGAAGCCCTCGGCCACCTGTTCCGGCGACCGGTCGCCCACCCGCGCGGCGAGCGCCCGGAACTCGCGCCGTACAATCGCCGTGTCGAGCGGCCGGTCGCCGTCCAGGCCGAACACCCTCGGGAACCGGTCGGGACGGATCTTGCCCAGCAGGACGTTGCAGTCGGTCACCGTCAGCGGGCCGCCGCGGCCGTAGCTCGCCGGCCCCGGATTGGCCCCCGCCGACGCCGGACCCGCGCGGAACCGCTCGCCGTCGAAGTCGAGGATCGAGCCGCCGCCCGCCGCCACCGTATGGATGTGCATCATCGGCGCGCGGATGCGGGTGCCGGCGACGACGCTGTCGGTCACCCGCTCGTACTCGCCGTCGAAATGGCAGACATCGGTCGAGGTGCCGCCCATGTCGAAGCCGATGATCCGGCGAAACCCGGCCAGCGCCGCGGTGCGCGCCGCGCCGACCACGCCGCCCGCCGGGCCGGACAGGATGGCGTCCTTGCCCTGGAACCGGCTGGCCTGGGCCAGGCCCCCGCTCGACTGCATGAACGCCAGGTTTGCCTCACCCAGCTCGCCGGCGACCTTGTTGACGTAGCGGCGCAGCACCGGCGACAGATAGGCGTCGGCCACCGTGGTGTCGCCGCGGCCGACGATCTTCATCAGCGGGCTGGTCAGGTGGCTGGCGGAGACCTGCGAGAAGCCCAGCTCATGGCACAGGCTCGCCAGCGCCCGTTCGTGGGCCGGGAACCGCCACGCATGCATCAGGCAGATCGCGGCGCTGGCGATGCCGTCCGCCCGCGCCTGGACCAGCGCATCGCGCGCGCCATCCAGGTCGAGCGCGGTCAACACGGTGCCGTCCGCGCCGACGCGCTCGTCCACCTCGATTACCCGGTCGTGGAGCGGCTCCGGCAACCGCACGTCCAGGTCGAACAGCCGCGGCCGGTTCTGGTAGCCGATGCGCAGCACGTCGCGGAAGCCGCGCGTGGTGACGAACAGGGTCCGCACGCCGCGCCGTTCCAGCAGCGCGTTGGTGGCGACCGTCGTGCCCATCTTGATGGCGGCGATGGCGCCGGCGGGAATCGGCTCCTCCGCCGTCAGCCCCAGCAGGTGGCGGATGCCGTGGACGGCGGCATCCTCATATCGCTCAGGCGCCTCGGACAACAGCTTGTGCGTGACCAGGGCGCCATCGGGCCGCCGCGCGACGATGTCGGTGAACGTGCCGCCGCGATCGATCCAGAACTGCCATTGCGCCGTCGCCACCAAGCCTGAACTCCCTCGCGCGCGAGATGGATGGGATGCCGCGCAAGCGGTACGTTTCCATCACTAGCACGAGGCCGCAATGGCACGGCGCATATTTGCCTGGCGATCACCGCGCCACGCAATTGAGCGCCTTGACCAGCGTGATGCCCGCGCCGCCCGCGCCGCCTGCAGCGTTCACCGTACGACTGATGCTGAAATGGCACCAGCAGGTCCCTGTCGTCCCGCTGACGAAGCTCACGAACTGCGAGTCCATGCTGGCAGCGCCCGCTGGCGGGAACTGCGGCAGGTCGAGCCATCGGATAGCTTGTCCTTCATGCTTCTTGAAGGCGCTCGGGGTGTCGTAGTCGTCGGCGCCGAAATTGGGCGCCGGTGCCGGACCCATCACCGGCGGGACGATGTTCTGTGGCGCGGCGACCGCCGCGCCGGGAGCCGAGGCGACGGCGGTGAAGGTGAAGTTCGGGGTGCCGGGCGGCCCGGGGAGCACGATGTTGCCCGCGGGCGGGGCCGGCTGCGCGTTGGGGTTGGCGACGACGCCGGTCGTGTCCTTGAAGGTGTTCATGACGTACTGGCCTTCCTTGCACAGGCTGGCATCGCTCCCCGGTATCAGGATCGCTTCAACCTCGAATCCCATGCCGAGGGTCGGGCCTGGGTCGAGGGGGCCGAGCTTGCCTGTGAAAGCGACCTGTCCCGCTGGACAGGGAGGTGTCACGGCTCCGGGTACGGCCGACAGTCCGGGTATTCCCGGTACCGCCGCCGCGCAGTAGCGCGAGGACTGGGGTAGGACACTGTGAATGACCGTCATCTTCTTGCACCCGCAGGTCGCTGCGGCTTGCAGGATGACGGTGCTGCCGGGCTGGTCCGGAAGCTTGAGCATTGCCATCGTGCGTCCGGCGCCGCCAAGCGAGTCCTGCGCTTCCAGCATGACGCCCACGGTTTGGCCGATCCGGGCATAGACGTGCTCGGCCATTCTGGTCTTGGTCACGAGAGGTGCGGTGTCATCGCCGAAATCCCAGACGTAGGTCACCACCTCGGCCGGGGCAGCCGTTCGGGCCGAAGCGATGAACCGGACCAGGATGCCGTTGTCGGCGGGCGCCGAACCCTCGACCTGGAAACTTGCCTTCGGCGGGTCGCGCAGTTCCACCTTCGCCCGCGCGGTCAGCTTTCGGTCGCCGTCTTTGACGGTGAGGTCGATCGTGTAGGGTCCGGGGGCGGCGTCGCGCGGGTCCCAGAATGCCGCGATCTGGTTGGGTGCCTTTAACATCCGAAGGTCGCCGTCCGCGACAATCCGCGGGCCGTCGGCGCCGGTGACGGAAAGCTCGGCGTCGATCCGCGGCAGGGACATGGCTTCCGGCCACGGCTCGGGCCTCGCGAAGACGTCCACGAGGCGATTGGTAAAGACTACCGAGCCATCGGCCGGCGCGACCAGCGCAAGGCGATTCACCCCGCTGAGGGAAGCCGATGGCCGGGCAGGTGGATCGGGGGGCGTCGGTGGCGGAGTATTGGCGCACGATGCCAGGCAAAGCGCGACGGCCACAACCGACACAATGTATGAAAGGCTTGACCGGTAGGTGGGAGACATGGCTTGGACCCTCCCTTGTGGAGCCCCCAGACGGTAGCATTGTACCTTGAATCGACAGCTCAGGATATGACGATCCTGCCGGCGGAAACCGATTGGCTCTCGTCACTGTGGGTGCGGGGCGCCAGGACGCTCCCGGTCACTTGGTAGAAGTTGGACGAGTCGCCAACCCCGAAACGCGAAACGGGCGGGGACTGGCCCCGCCCGCTCGAATTGGCTGCAGGCCCGGAATTACCAGACGTGCACGACCCGGCGGGTCGAACGCTCCACCACGACCGGCTGGTCGTTGATGATGGTGTAGCTGTAGCGGTCCGGTTCGCTGACCTTCATGGTCGACGGCAGCGAATAGACAGTCACGTTGCTGGGCAGTTCGACGCCGACCTGCGCTCTGAAATCCGGCACGGTGACCGGCTCATATTTCTGCGTGGTCGAGTATTCCTTGATCACGGTGCCGTCGGCGGCCGTCCAGGTGGTGGTCGTGGTCGTTTCCGCGAACGCCGAAGCGCTGACCAGCAGGGCCGACGCGGTCGCCATCGAAAGCAGCACTTTTCTCATTGAAGTCTCCTGTGTTTGCCGAGCCTGGTGAGAAATCTCCCGTATCGGCGGAGCGGCAGCACCGATCGGAAGCTGGTCAGACAACGCCCGACAGGTGTGGGAGTTCCGCCGGCATATGTCGGGCCGCTTGACAAGACGCCCGTCACACAACGAGCCTGACGCCTGGGAGAGCGACTACAGGAGCGCAAAACTTGCCTATTTCCGCGGTTTTCCATCATGTCGGAATCACCGTCAGCAATCTCGAGCGGTCGGTGAAGTGGTATCGGGAGGTGTTCGGGCTCGAACCCGCCTTCGCGCTGGAAGTGGGCGGCGAGGGCGCCGGCCGGACGCTGCGGCTGCCGCCGCATATCCACCGCACCGTGGTGATGCCGGTCGGCAATTTCGCCATCGAGCTGCTGGAGTTCGAGCCGACCCGGAACGGTCCGAACCAGATGCGCCAGGACGACGTCGGCTACGTCTATATCTGCTTCGCCGTCGATGATATCGAGGAGGTTTATCAACGGCTTACGGCGCTCGGTCACGACTTCCACACCGAGCCGCTCGATGCCGGCGAGGAAGGCCAGATCGCCGGCTCGAAGTTCTGCGTCATGCGCGATCCCGACGGCAAGACCATCGAATTCGTCCAATGCGGCCCGGGCATGCGTATCCCCGGCCTGCACGCCGCCGCCGCCCGCAAGGACGTGGACCTGAAGAAGCCGCAGGTCTTTGGTTAGCGCCGCAATCCCATGTTGGTGTTGTGCTGCGATCGCAGGACGCGGATGCGCTCGCCATAGACGCCGCGGATGCAGTCTGCGTCGGTGCACTTGTTGCGGTCGATGATGAACCGGCGCTGCGCCAGTTCGGCCGACTGGGCGGCTAGGCCCTGATCGGGGCCCAGGCTGTCCATGTAGTCGTCGAAGGCGCGCACCATCTGCTGGTCGAGCTTGGCCAGCTCGAACGACTTGCAGATCAGCTTTTCCGATTCCTCGAACGCGTCGCGGCATTCGAACGACGCCGGCTTAGGCTTCGGCTTCGGCTTGGGCTTCGGCGGGGGCGGCGGCGGTGGCTGGGGGGCCGGTTGCTCGGCGGCGGGCGCCGGCGCGGGTCCGGGCGCCGGACCATCGACGGGATCGGCGGGCGCCGCGACGGAAAGCCCGGCGACGATGCAGAATGCGAGCAGCGAGCCCGTCATGTACTTCATGACATCCCCCATTCACGCGGCACGGGCCGCCCCACGGTGGCTGGTAGATTATCAATCATCGCCGGGGCAGGTAAGCCCTGAGATGTCCGGCGCTTGCCCCGCGTCCGGTCGCGGGCCACCGGTGTGGCAAAGTGCCGCCGGAAAGGGCAAAGTCCCATCCACGCGCGGGGAGGCGCGAACCGATGAAAGCATGGCGGACCTATGCCTGGGGCGATATGCGCCTTGACGACGTGCCCGAGCCGGTGGTCCGGCCGGGCTGGGTCAAGGCGCGCATCCGCGCGGTGCAGCCCAGCATCACCGAGACGCTGCTGCTGGGCGGTGTGATGACCTATGGCTTCGGCAAGATCGAGAAAGCCATGGCGGTGGGACCGGCGCAGGTGTTCGGTCACGAGTTCTCGGCCGAGGTCGTCGAGGTCGGCGACGGCGTGACGACGCTGAAGCCCGGCATGCGGGTCGCCGCGCGCGGCTCTCATCCGGACGGCATCGTCGGCTTCGACTATCCGGGCGCGCTGGCCGAATACGGCGTGTTCCCCGAAAGCCTGCTGGCGGCGCTGCCCGATCACGTCAGCGACAGCGAAGGCGCGGCGATCCAGCCGCTGACCGACGCCGCCGCCGCCGTTCACGCGGCCGACATCAGGCTGGGCGATGTCGTGGTGGTGATCGGCCAGGGCTCCATGGGGCTCGCCTGCCTGCAGGTGGCCGCGACGGCGGGCGCTGGCCTCGTCATCGCGGTCGCGCGCCGCGACAATGTGCTGGAGATTTCCCGCCAGGTCGGCGCCGATGTGACGATCAACGCCACAAGCGACGACCCGGTCGCCGTGGTTCGCGAGCTGACCGGCGGCCGGGGCGCGGACGTGGTGTTCGAGACCGCGGGCGGCCCGCCGGAGCAGGGTCTTGCCGGCAATACCACCTTGATCCAGGCCGCCGAGATGCTGCGCGAGAACGGCAAGGTGGTCGGCATCGCCTTCGACGGCGAGGCGGCCATACTGCCATACGCGGTGTTCCGCCAGCGCAGCATCCGCTACCTGTTTCCGTCGGTGCTCGACCGGCGCCTGTTCGAGGCGACGGTAAACCTGGTCGCCTCCGGCCGCGTCGACCTGAAGCCCATGATCACGAAGATCCTCGACGGCATCGACAAGGTGCCCGAGGCCTTCGACCTGACCGCCAACAAGGCCAGGCACGGCCTGATCAACCCGGCCCAGGTCATCATTTCCAAATGAAGGAGAGCACATGTCGATGAAGGACCGGGCGTGGGAATTGCTCCAGTCGACCTATTACGACGGCATCGACGCGGGCGACATGGCGAAGGCGGCCTCGGCGCTGCACGAGGACATCGAGTGGTCGCACGCCCAGGTCTGGCCCCATCACGGCTTCGTCCACGGCGAACCGTCGACCAATCACGGCCGCGCCGATGTGCAGGCGTTCCTGCAAGCGCGGGTGCAGCAGCTCGCAGACGCACGCATCCGCCACAAGGTGCGCGACATGGTGATCGAGGGGAACAAAGGCGCCATTCTCGGCTATGTGCGCGGCGAGGACGGCACCGAGCGGCCGTTCATGGTCTGGTTCGAGATCAGGGACGACAAGCTCTCGCGCTACCTGCTCCGGCCGCTATAGGCGAGCGTCAGGGGTGTGCCGTCAGCGGCGCCATGGCCTGCAGCAGCACCCCGCGCTGCCGTTCCGGCGGCCAGTCGGACGGATCGAAGCCGGCCTGGACCGCGACGCCGTTGACCAGGGTCAGCAGCTCGCGCGCGATCAGGTCGAAGTCGGCGTCTTTCGCCAGCTTGCCGTTCGCCGCCATGGCGCGCAGCACCTTCTCGATCCGCCGCCGGGTGTCGAGCACCCGGCCGCGCTGCTCGGCGGCGAACTCCGGATCGCCGATCGCCATGCCCCAGAACGACAGCCAGACCTGCCATTCCCGGTGCCGCGCTTCATCGAGCGGCATCAGCGCCTCGATCGTGCCGATCAGATCGTCGGGCGCCCGCTCGAGCACGGCATCGACGCGGGCCTGCGCCGCCTGTGCGGCGGCCTGGTAGGTGAACAGCAGCAACTGCCGCTTGTCGGCGAAATAGTGGCTGACGATGGCCGTGCTATAGCCCGCCGCCTTGGCCAGCTCGCGGACGGTGACGCGCTCGACGCCGACCTGCGCGATCAGGCGGGCGGCGACTTCGGCGACTTCCCGCCGGCGGGCATCGTGATCGACTTGACGGGGCATTTCCCTACAGCAACCCAGGACAGCATGTTCTTGTCATTCCGGCGCGAATCCCGAAGGCGCGCACCGGTAGAGGCCGGTGATACCAGCCAGTAACGCGTATAGCACGGGGATTGGGGAACAGGAAGGGATCGCCCGTGTGGAACGGCCCTACCCGCGATGCATGGCGCCGCCTGGAATTTTCGGCTATATCGCGGCGTAAGGAACCCCAGCCGGAACTGGAAGGAAAGCCTGAACGTGAAGTACCTGATTGTCGCCGTGCCGCTGGCGCTCGGCATCGCGTCGACGGCGCACGCTGCCGAGCCCGCCAGCTTCGCCAAGGACATCGTGCCGATCCTCAAGACCCGCTGCGTCATGTGCCACCTGACCGGCAAGGAACCGGGCAACATGAAGCTGGCGCCCAAGGTGGCCTACGCCACGCTCGTCGGCGTCAAGGCGATGGAAACCGGTCTCAACCGGGTCGAGCCTGGCAAGCCCGACCAGAGCTACCTGGTGCGCAAGCTGGAAGGCACTCATGTGGCGGCCGGGGGCACCGGCGAGCGCATGCCGCAGGGCGGCGCCCCGCTGTCGCCGGAACAGATGGCCGCGATCCGGGCCTGGATCGAACAGGGCGCCCAGAACAACTGACCCGTCCTGCGGTCGAAGGGAGAACGGCACAGATCCAATTCCGCACAAGCGCCGTGCGCGGGACTGGGTCGCCGGTTCGACGCAATTCCGTTGCTCCGCCGCGCCGGCCGGATAACAATCGACACAACAGACACCGTGGCCGCGCCGGAAACGGCGCCTGGCCGCCATCAACCTTTTCGGGTGACCCATGATCGAGCTCAAAATCAACGGCACGGCGCGCGGCGTCGATGCCGATCCATCCACCCCCTTGCTCTGGGCGCTGCGCGACACCCTCAAGATGACCGGCACCAAGTTCGGTTGCGGCATCGCCCAGTGCGGCGCCTGCACCGTGCTGGTCGACGGCATGGCGGTGCGCTCGTGCCAGCAGCCGATCGAGGGGCTCGTCGGCAGCGAGATCACCACCATCGAAGGCGCCAGCGGCAAGGTGGCCGAGGCGCTGCACGCCGCCTGGGTCGAGCATCAGGTGCCGCAGTGCGGCTACTGCCAGTCCGGTCAGCTGATGTCCGCGGTGGCGCTGCTGACCGATACGCCTAAGCCGACCGACGCAGACATCGACGCCGCCATGCAGGGCAACATCTGCCGCTGCGCCACCTATGTCCGCATCCGCGCCGCGATCCATACGGCCGCCGTCAAGCTTGGAGCCGCCTGATGAACGCGATCACCACGACAAGGCGGGGAATGCTGGCACTGTGCGTCGGCGCGGGCACCGGTCTGGTGCTGGGCTTCCGCGTTCTGGAGGCGGCGGGCAAGGACGCTGCGCCGTCCGCCGCGACCGCCGAATTCAATCCGTTCGTGCGCATCGACGGCACCGGCAAGGTGACCGTCATCGTCAAGCATCTCGACAAGGGCCAGGGCGTCGCGACCGGGCTCGCGACCCTCGTCGCCGAGGAGCTCAATGCCCGGCCGGACCAGATCGCCGTGGAGTTCGCGCCGTCGGACAGCCGCTACAAGAACCTGCTGTTCGGCATGCAGGGGACCGGTGGCTCCACCTCCATGGCCAACTCCTTCGACCAGTACCGCGAGGCAGGCGCGGCGGCGCGGCAGATGCTGACCGAAGCCGCGGCCGCCTCGTGGAAGGTGCCGGCCGCCGAGGTGAGGATCGAGGCGGGCGAGCTGCGCCATGCCTCCGGCAAGCGCGCCGGGCTGGGCGAGTTCGCCGAAGCCGCGAGCAAGCTCGAGGTGCCGGCATCGGTCACGCTGAAGCAGCCCGAGGACTGGATCTATATCGGCAAGTCGTTCCCCCGCGTCGACGTGAAGGCCAAGTCGGAAGGGTCGGTGAACCTGTTCGCCATGGACCTTCACATGGACGGCATGCTGGTCGCCGTCACCGCGAGGCCGCCGAAGTGGGGCGCGACACTGCGCGGCTTCGACGCGGCGGCGGCGAAGGCTGCGCCCGGCGTGGCCGGCGTGATCGAGACGCCGCATGGCGTGACGGTGCTCGCCGCCAGCACCTGGCAGGCGATCAAGGGGCGCGAGCTGCTCAAGCTGGACTGGGACGAGACCGGCGCCGAGACGCGCTCGACCGACGCCATCTTCGCCGGATACCGGGCGCTGGCGGAGAAGCCGGGCATCGGCGTGCGCAACACGGGCAATGGCGCGAAAGGCATCGACGGCGCCGCCAAGATCGTCGAGGCGACCTACGAGTTCCCCTACCTGGCGCATGCGCCCATGGAGCCCATCAACATCACCATCCTTTACGATGGCAAGTCGGCCCAGTTCTGGACCGGCTCGCAGTTCCAGACCGTCGATCACGGCGTGGCGGCCGAGGCGCTGGGCCTGCCGGCGGAGAAGATCATCATTCACACCATGTGGGCGGGCGGCTCGTTCGGCCGCCGCGCCATCTACAACGCCCACTACTTCGCCGAGGCCGCCGCCATCGCCAAGGCCTGGGGCAAGCCCCAGCCGATCAAGCTCGTATATACCCGCGAGGACGACATCAAGGGCGGCTACTACCGCCCGGCCTTCCTGCACAAGGCGCGCGTCGGCCTCGACGCCGATGGGAACATCCTCGGCTGGGAGCACAAGATCGTCGGCCAGTCGATCCTGAAGGGCACGCCGTTCGAGGCCATGGCGGTCAAGAACGGCATCGACGACACGTCGGTCGAGGGCGTGGCCGACATGAAATACGCCAACGCCGGCATGCAGGTCGACCTGCACACCACCGACGTGAAGGTGCCGGTGCTGTGGTGGCGCTCGGTCGGCCACACCCACACCGCCTATGTGATGGAAACCATGATCGACGAGCTGGCCACGGCGGCCGGGATCGATCCCGTCGAGTACCGGCTGCGGCTGCTTAAGGACGAGCCGCGCAAGGTGGCCGTCCTCAAGCTGGCGGCGGAGAAGGCCGGCTGGTCGACGCCCGCCCCCGATGGCCGCTTCCGCGGCGTCGCCCTCCATCATTCCTTCGGCAGCACCGTCGCCGAGGTCGCCGAGGTCAGCGTCAGGGACGGCAAGATCAAGGTCGAGAAGGTGGTCTGCGCCGTCGACTGCGGCGTCGCCGTCAACCCGGACAATATCGCCGCCCAGATGGAGGGCGGCATCGGCTACGGCCTGGGCGCCATCCTGCACGACGCCATCACCCTGAAGGACGGCGCCGTGGAGCAGGCCAATTTCGACGGCTACACGTCACTGCGCATCGACGAGATGCCGAAGATCGAGGTTCATGTGGTGCCGTCGACCGAAAAGCCCACCGGAGTCGGCGAACCTGGCGTGCCGCCCATCGGCCCCGCCGTCGCCAACGCCGTCTTCAAGGCCACCGGCAAGCGTGTGCGCGACCTGCCCTTCGCCCGAGCGGGACTGGTCTGAGTTAACTGTGGGGTATCGCCGATGAACATCGACCCGAAGAGCTGGATCGACCTGTCGGGCAAGGTCGCCCATGTGACCGGCGGCGCCATGGGTATCGGCCAGGGCATCGCGCGGGCGTTGGCTGCGGCCGGCGCCAGGGTCGCGGTCAGCGACGTGGACGGCGATGGCGCGCGGCGGACGGCGGAGGAGATCGGCGGCCATGCCATCACCCTCGACGTCAGCGACCGGGCCGCGTTCGAGGCCGCGCTAGACGAAACCGCCGCCAAGCTCGGCGGGCTCGATATCCTGGTCAACAACGCCGGCGTCTATACCGGTTTCGGCGGCCCGGTGCGCGGAATCACCGACGAAATGTGGCGTAAATTGTGGTCGATCAATGTCGATGGTGTGTTCTACGGGTGTCGTGCGGCCGCGCGGATGATGATCGACCAGGGCCGGGGCGGGCGCATCATCAACCTGGCATCGACCCAGTCCATCACGCCCGGCGTCGGCGTCACCTATGACGGGTCGAAGGGCGCGGTGCTGCAGATCACCCGCGCGCTGGCGCTGGAGCTGGCGCCGCACAGGATCAACGTCAACGCCTTGGCGCCCGGGCCGACCTGGACCCGCTCGCCCGAGGCGCCGCCGATCACCGGCCGTCCGCCGGAGCCGACCGGCGATCCGCTGGCCGATACGGTGGCGAGCCGCATCGCCCGCCTGCCGCTGGGCCACTGGGCCGATCCCATGGAGCTGGGCAAGGCGGCGGTGTTCCTGTCCGGCTCCATGAGCGACTTCGTCACCGGCATCTACCTGCCGGTCGATGGCGGCTGGCTGGTGCTGTAGCGGGCGGACGCAGGCACCATCATATGTTGATGTAAAACGCGCGTATTACTATCCTCCCCGCATGCAAACGTCGGCTCATCCGGCGGAAGGGGGGACGAATGTCGCAGGATAGGGACTACGACGTCATCGTGGTTGGCGGCGGCGGTGCCGGCATGTCCGCGGCGATCATCGCGTCGGACGCAGGCGCGTCGGTGCTGCTAATCGAGGCCGACGCAAAGCTGGGCGGCTCCACGGCACTGTCGGGCGGCGTCTACTACGCCGCCGGAACCAGCGTGCAACGCGCCAAGGGCATCGAGGGCGACAGTCCCGAGCTGATGTTCGAATACTACATGACCCTGAACCAGTACCGGGTCGAGGCGTCGCTGGCGCGAACCATCAGCGACAACGCCACGCCGGGCCTGGACTGGCTCATGTCCATGGGCGTCGAGTTTCATCCGGAAGACCTCT
>JBKJNE010000065.1:0-9818 GCA_046596015.1 Alphaproteobacteria bacterium | reverse complement strand
GCACCTCGTGGCAGAAGATCAACAAGGCCGTCGCCGGCGCGCTCGGCGAGATCAGCCTTGCCGAGCTGTGCGCCGACCAGCTCGCCATGTTCCCGCCGCGCGCCCCCGCGCCGCGCGAAACCATCGCAGACGTGCAGTAAGGAAGCCTGAAGTCATGGCCGCGACCACCGAAACCCAGCAAGCCCTCAAGGACATCGGCGGCGACTACAAGCACGGGTTCGTCACCGACATCGAGATGGACGTCGCGCCGAAGGGCCTGAACGAGGACGTCGTGCGCATGATTTCCGCCAAGAAGGAGGAGCCGGAATGGCTGCTGCAATGGCGGCTGGAGGCGTTCCGCAAGTGGGGCAAGGAAGAGGAGCCGGAATGGGCCAAGGTCCACTATCCGGCGATCGACTTCCAGAACATCCACTATTACGCCGCGCCGAAGAAGAAGGACGGCCCCAGGAGCCTGGACGAGGTCGATCCGGAGCTGCTCGAGACCTATGCCAAGCTGGGACCCGCTGCGCGAGCAGGAAGTGCTGGCCGGCGTGATGGGCTCGCCCAACATCGCCGTCGACGCCGTGTTCGACAGCGTGTCGGTGGCGACCACCTACAAGAAGAAGCTGGAGGAGATGGGCATCATCTTCGGCTCGTTCTCGGAGGCGGTGAAGACCCATCCCGAGCTGATCCGCAAATATCTGGGCTCGGTCGTGCCGGTGTCCGACAATTTCTACGCCACGCTGAATTCGGCCGTGTTCTCGGACGGCACCTTCGTCTATGTGCCCAAGGGCGTGCGCTGCCCGATGGAGCTGTCGACCTATTTCCGCATCAACACCAAGGAAACCGGCCAGTTCGAGCGCACCCTGATCATCGCCGACGAGGGCTCCTACGTCTCCTATCTGGAAGGCTGCACCGCGCCGATGCGCGACGAGAACCAGCTGCATGCCGCGGTGGTGGAGTTGATCGCCCTCGACAACGCCGAGATCAAGTATTCGACGGTGCAGAACTGGTATCCGGGCGACAAGAACGGCAAGGGCGGCATCTACAATTTCGTCACCAAGCGCGGCGCCTGCCGCGGGGTGAACTCGAAGATATCGTGGACCCAGGTGGAAACCGGCTCGGCGATCACCTGGAAGTACCCGAGCTGCATCCTGCAGGGCGACAACTCGCAGGGCGAGTTCTATTCGGTCGCCATCACCAACAACATGCAGCAGGCCGACACCGGCACCAAGATGATCCATATCGGCAAGAACACCCGCAGCCGGATCATCTCGAAGGGCATCTCGGCCGGCCGTGGCCAGAACACCTATCGCGGCTTGGTGCGGGTGATGGCCGGCGCCGAGAACGCGCGCAACTACACCCAGTGCGATTCGCTGCTGATGGGCGACAAGTGCGGCGCGCACACCGTGCCGTATATCGAGGTGAAGAACCCGAGCGCCCAGATCGAGCACGAGGCGACCACCTCGAAGATCAGCGAAGACCAGCTGTTCTACTGCCTGCAGCGCGGGCTGACGCAGGAGGAGGCGGTGGCGATGATCGTCAACGGGTTCTGCAAGGAAGTGATGCAGAACCTGCCCATGGAATTCGCGGTCGAGGCCCAGAAGCTGCTGGGCATCAGCCTTGAAGGCAGCGTCGGCTGAGCGGGAAGAAACGGAAATGACCACCATGCTGGAAATCAAGAACCTGCACGCGGCCGTCGACGGCAAGGAAATCCTGAAGGGCATCGACCTGACGGTGAAGGCGGGCGAAGTGCACGCGATCATGGGCCCGAACGGCTCGGGCAAGTCGACGCTGGCCTATGTGCTGGCCGGCCGCGCCGGCTACGAGGTGACCGAAGGCTCGGTGACCTATGACGGCAGGAACCTGCTGGAGATGTCCGCCGACGAGCGGGCCCGCGACGGCGTATTCCTGGGCTTCCAGTACCCGGTCGAGCTGCCGGGCGTGAACGGCATGACCTTCCTGCGCACCGCCGCCAACGCCGTGCGCCGGCACCGCGGCCTCCCCGAACTCGACGGCATCGACTTCCTCAAGCTGCTGCGCCAGAAGGCGTCGCTGCTGGAGATGGACGACGGGCTGCTGAAGCGCGCGGTCAATGTCGGCTTCTCCGGCGGCGAGAAGAAGCGCAACGAGATCGCCCAGATGGCGGTGCTCGACCCGCACCTGATGGTGCTGGACGAGACCGGTTCCGGCCTCGACATCGGCGCGCTGAAGGTCGTGTCGAAGGGCATCAACGCGCTGCGCGGCCCGGACAAAGCAACCGTGCTGGTCACCCACTACCAGCGGCTGCTGTCGTATGTGGAGCCAGATTTCGTGCACATCCTGGCGCGCGGCAAGATCGTCGCCTCGGGCGGCAAGGAGCTGGCGCTGGAGCTGGAGCGCGACGGCTACGCCAATTACGTGCCGGAGGCCGCGTAAGCCATGACCGTCGTCCCCTACGCCGAACAGTTCGAGCGGCTTAAGCCGGCGCTTCCCGGCGCGGCAGGCCTGCGCGAGCAGGCGTTCGCCCGCTACGCGGCGCACGGCTTCCCGGGCGTGAAGCGCGAGGCGTGGCGCCACACGAAACTGACGCCGATCAGCGGCGCTGCGCTGGAGCCGGCCGCCGAATCCAGCGTATCGCCGGCCGACATCGCCGCCCACCTGATCCCGGACGCGCTGACCCTGGTGTTCGTCAACGGCCGCATGGACCGGGCGCTGTCGAACATCGAACAGGCGCCCAGGGGCGTGACCATCGAGAGCCTGGCCGACGTGCTGGCGCGCGGCGACGACCTGTCGCCGTGGCTGACCCAGGCGGCGGGCGACAGCCCGGACGACGCGCTGGTGTCGCTGAACACGGCGCTGATGAATGACGGCGCGGTGATCCGCGTCGCCGACGGCGTCCGTGCGGAGGCGCCGATCCACCTGCTGTTCTTCGCCAAGCGGGCCGGCATGAACCAGGTGCGCAACGTCATCGTCGCCGGCAAGGGCGCGAGCGTCACCGTCGCCGAGGGCTATTTCGGCGGCAAGGACGCCTACTGGACCAATGTGGTGAACCAGTTCTTCCTGGCTGAGGGTGCCAGCATCGAGCACGCCCGCCAGCAGAACGAGGGGCTTTCCGCCTATCATATCGGCGCCAACCGGGTGCGGCTGGCCGCCGACGCGCGCTTCAACAGCGTCGCCGTCATGCTGGGCGGCGCGGTCGCCCGCAACGAGACCCAGGTGCTGGTGGCCGGCGAGCGTGCGCAGTGCCACCTGGCCGGCGTGTCGCTGGGCCGCGGCAAGCAGCTTCAGGACAGCGTCACCCTGCTCGACCACGCGGTGCCGAACGGCGTCAGCGACCAGGTGTTCAAGGCGGTGCTGGACGACCAGTCCCACGCCGTCTACCAGGGCAAGGTGATCGTGCGCCCGGACGCGCAGAAGACCGACGCGCGCCAGGCCAACCACAACATCCTGCTGGCCCGCTCGGCCGAGGCGAGCAGCAAGCCCGAACTGGAAATCTTCGCCGACGACGTGAAATGCGCCCACGGCGCCACGGTCGGCGAGCTGGACAAGAACATGCTTTTCTACATGCAGGCGCGCGGCCTCGATCCGAAGACGGCGCGGGCGCTGCTGGTCGAGGGTTTCGTGCTGGAGGTGCTGGAGCGCATCGCCTCGCCGGAAATCCGCGACATGTTCCGCACCGACATCGGCGGCTGGCTGCACGGGAGGACGTTGTCTTGAACACGGAAAGCCCGATCATCCGGCCGACCGCGCTCGACATCGCGCGCATCCGTGCCGATTTCCCGATCCTGTCGCTGCCCAGCAACGGCAAGCGGCTGGTGTTCCTCGACACCGCCGCCAGCGCCCAGAAGCCGCGCCAGGTGATCGACGCGGAAAGCCATGTCTACGAGGCCGAGTACGCCAACATCCACCGCGGCGTCTACGACCTCAGCCAGCGCGCCACCGCCGCCTACGACAAGGCGCGGACCAAGGTGCGCAAGTTCATCAACGCCGCCAGCGACCGCGAGATCGTGTTCGTGCGCAATGCCACCGAGGGCGTCAACCTGGTGGCGCAGACCTGGGGCCGGAAAAACCTGAAGCAGGGCGACCAGATCATCCTGTCCGAGATGGAGCACCACGCCAACATCGTGCCGTGGCAGATGCTGCGCGAGGAGACCGGGCTGGAGCTGGTGGTGATCCCGATCACGGATTCGGGCGAGCTGGTCTGGGAAGCCTACGAGAAGGCGTTCACCAGCAAGACCAAGCTGGTCGCCATGACCCAGGTATCGAATGCGCTGGGCACCATCACGCCGATGGCCGAGATCATCAAGGTCGCCCATTCGCACGGCGTGAAGGTGCTGGTCGACGGCTGCCAGGCGGTGCCGCACATGCCGGTCGACGTGCAGGCCCTCGACGCGGATTTCTACGTGTTCTCGGGCCACAAGCTCTACGGGCCGACCGGCGTCGGCGTGCTCTACGTCAAGGCGAAGATCCTCGAGGCCATGCCGCCCTACCAGGGCGGCGGCGACATGATCTCGTCGGTGACCTTCGCCAAGACCACCTATGCGGACATCCCGCAGCGCTTCGAGGCCGGCACGCCGAACATCGCCGGCACCATCGCGCTGGGCGCGGCCATCGACTACATCGAGAGCTTCGACCGCCAAGCCCTGCTGGCGCACGAGCACGCGCTGCTGGAATACGCCACCGAACGGCTGCAGGCGCTGAACACCATCACCATCTATGGCACCGTGCCGGACAAGGCGGCGGTGATCTCGTTCGCCATCAAGGGCGTGCACCCGCACGACGTGGGCACGATCCTGGATTTCGAAGGCATCGCGGTGCGCGCCGGGCATCACTGCGCCCAGCCGGTGATGGACCGGTTCGGCGTGCCGGCGACGACGCGGGCGTCGTTCGGGATCTACAACGATTTCGACGACGTGGATGCGCTGATCCGCGGCATCGCCAGGGTGCAGGAGATCTTCGGCTGATGAACGACCTGCGCGAGCTTTATCAGGAAGTGATCCTAGACCACGGCCGCAAGCCGCGGAACTTCGGCGCGCTGCCGGACGCCAACCGCGAGGCGCACGGCCACAATCCGCTTTGCGGCGACAAGCTCGACGTGCGCCTGAAGGTGAAGGACGGCATCGTCGAGGACGTGAAGTTCGAGGGCGCCGGCTGCGCCATCTCGGTCGCCAGCGCGTCGCTGATGACCGAGGCGCTGAAGGGCAGGACCGAGGCCGAGGCCAACGCCCTGTTCGAGAAATTCCACGCCCTGATCACGGGCGAGGCGGACGTGACCCTCGACCAGCTCGAGGAACTGGATAAGCTGGCGGTATTCTCCGGCGTGCGCGACTATCCCTTGCGGGTGAAATGCGCCACGCTGGGCTGGCACACGATGCATGCCGCGCTCGAGAACAGCGGCGAAACGGTGGTGACGGAATGAGCGAGACCTTCCTGAACGAGTTCCTCGACGGCCCGAGCGAGGCCGCCCCGGACAATGCGCTCCGCGACCAGATCGTCGACAAGCTGAAGACGATCTACGATCCGGAGATTCCGGTTAACATTTACGAACTCGGGCTTATCTATGGCCTGGACGTATCGCCCGAGAACGACGTCAAGGTCACCATGACCCTGACGACGCCCATGTGCCCCGTCGCCGAATCCATGCCCGGCGACGTGGAAAGCAAGGTGCGCGAGGTCGAGGGCGTGAACGAGGTCGAGGTCGAGCTGGTGTGGGAGCCGGCCTGGGACATGAGCAAGCTGTCCGAGGCGGCCAAGCTCGAACTTGGCATGCTATAATTTGGGCATGTTGTAGGAGACCGACGATGGCAGCAGGTATCATCACCTTGACGGACCGCGCGGTGGACCGCGTGAAGACGCTCATGTCCAAGCGCCCTGACGCGGCGGGCCTGCGCGTTTGGATCAAGGAATCCGGCTGCTCGGGCCTCAGCTACAAGGTGGACTTCACCGACGAGGCCAAGCCCGGCGACGACGTTGTCGTGACCGAGGGCGGCAAGGTGTATGTCGACCCGAAGGCGGTGATGTACATCCTGGGCTCGGAGATGGACTACCAGGAAGACAGGTTCTTCTCGGGCTTCCTGTTCATGAACCCCAACGAAAAGGGGCGGTGTGGGTGTGGGGAGAGCTTCACGGTTTAGCGCGGCCGGTCTAGGCCTCAAGCTCCCAATCGTCATTCCCGCGCACGCGGGAACCTAGTCGGGGCCGTCACGTGGCCCCTCAACCCGCTCGGTCACGAAGAATGTTTTCGTTGTGGAAGGCTGGTGCAGTCAACCAGCCCTGCGAAGAGCTGGGTTCCCGCGTGCGCGGGAATGACGATGGTGGGGAGAAACGATAGCAGTACCCATGTCCCTCGACGTTTTTCTCGCTCTCCTTCTCTTCGCGTTCGTGTCCTCGATCACGCCCGGCCCCAATAATTTGATGCTGCTGGCGTCAGGCGTGAATTTCGGCTTCTTGCGGACGATCCCGCATATGCTGGGGATCGGCGTCGGATTCCTGATCCTGCTGCTGGCGATCGGCTTCGGGCTGGGCGCGCTGCTGACGGCCTGGCCGCCGATCCACACCGCGCTGAAGGTGGCCGGCGGCGCCTACCTGCTGTACCTGGCGTGGAAGATCGCCATGACGCGGACCATGGGCAAGGCTGGCGCGACCGGCGCGAAACCCATGACCTTCCTGCAGGCCGCGGCGTTCCAGTGGGTCAACGTCAAGGCATGGGTCATGGCGGTGACCGCCATGTCGCTCTACACCAGCGCCGAAAGGCCGTTCACCTCGGTGCTGCTGGTGGCGGTCGCCTTCGCCATGGTCAACCTGCCCAGCGTATCGACCTGGGCCGGGTTCGGCACCGCCATGCGCGGCTTCCTCGCCCATCCGGTGCGGCTGAAGTGGTTCAACATCGTCATGGGCCTGGCGCTGGCGCTCAGCGTGGTGCCAATGGTGCTGTAAGTTTCCGCCGACGCCGGCGCTGTGGCAAGATCGCGCCACGCGGCGAAGGGGCCGGCACTATCCCTGCATACGCGCGCGGATCTTTGCCATGAGAGACCGCGCATCGAATTCCTCGTCGCCCTCGTAGCGCGGTGCGTATTTGGCGTAAGCCGCGCTGATCTCCTCATAGCGGTCGGTGATGCGCTTCATGTTGTAGGCGTGGGAAACGACGTAGAACTCGCCCGCCTTCAACTGCGGGAAGGCGATGCCGGTATAGCGGTCGGTGTCCATGGTGAGGCCCTTGCCGAACGGGTCGGTCATCTCCGAGGAGACAAACCCCGGCAGCACGAACGATACCTCGATGAAATCCGGCACTTCCTCGCGCATCGCATCGGTCATGGCATGGAGCGCATGCTTCGACGCCTCGTATGTGCCGGCCATGAAGACGAAATTGGCGAGGCTGTTTTCCGAGCCGACGTTGTAGATGGCGGCCGGCGTGCCCTGTTCGATGAAACGCTTGCCGAAGACGTGGCAGCAGTTCCAGACTCCGAAATAGTTGATCCGCATGACGCGTTCGACTTCTTCCGGCGCGGTGGCGATGATCGGCGTGGGCATCTGGGCAATGCCCGCATTGTTCATGATGACGTCCGCGCGGCCCCAGCTTTCCCAGGCGAAATCGGCGAGCGCCTCTACCTGGGAAAGGTCCGACACGTCGCACGCCGTGCCGACCGCCTTGTAGCCCATGTCCCTGAGCGCCTCGACCGCCTCATCGACCTTGTTCTTGCGGCGGCGCGCGATCACCAGCTTCGCGCCATCGTCGCCGAAGCGCTTGGCGAAGGAGAAACCAATTCCGGTCGCACCGCCGGTGATGACGACAACCTTGTCCCGATAGCTTTTCAACGCGCTTATTCTTTCTCATTCACAGTTAAATTTTTCACATTCACACTTTATGAAGAACCACGGATGAAACAAGCGGTTCCAGCGTTTTACCGCGCAATTCCGCCTCCTGCATACCCTATGGCCGCGGAGTAACCCCGCGTCCGCTCCACATAGGCAATGGGTGCGTCGTCGGATTGTTCGCCCAAACGGCTGTCCTCCGGCGGCAAGCATGGAGAGCGAGCCGCCGCGCCGTCAATGGCCCGCCATCCAGTCCTTGTGCTTCTCGGCCATCTCACGCACTTTCACCCAGCGCCGCCGTTCCTCCTCGGCGTCGTCGAGGGCGCGGTGGTGATGCGGGCGGCGTTCCTCCATGGCGGCCAGCACCATGATGGTCTCGACGGCGGAAGGCAGTTCCTCGCCGGGGTCGCGCGGCGCGGTGGCCAGGTCGATGCCCAGCGTTTCGGCGATGATCTCGGCCTGGGCCAGCTCGGTGTCGCGCAGGGTCAGCGCCTCGCGCGGGAACCCGCCGGCCTCGATGAGGTCGCCCAGCCACTTGCCGTCCCATTCGGGCGCGCTGGCATAGAGATCGTGGCCCGACAGCGCCTCTACCAACCGGCGCGCCACCGCTTCGGCCGGTTCGCCCTTTTCCTCCAGCACGGCGCGGCTGATGCGATGGGTTTCCTCGCCGGACGCGGACCACGCCGTCCAGCCGGGCGCGGGCCGGATCAGGTGGCTTTCCTGCCGCCCGTCCTCGAACACCCACGCCACCTCGACGGGATAGCTGTCCTGGGTCAGCCCCGACGCCTCGAAATCCATGAACACCCGCATGCCGCCCCACTCCCGACGATCCAAAAAGGGGATGCTAGCATGGTCAGGTTGCCGAATACCGCACGGGCGTGTCGCGCCCGGCGCAGGGCAGCTCAGCCCTTGTACCAGTCGTTGGGGCTGGGCCCGAACAGCATGGCGAGCCCGATCAGGATCAGCAGCAACTGGCCGGCCGCCAGCGCGCCGAGCACCGGCTGCCCGGCGAACAGCGCCATGATCATCGGCCCGCCCACCACCAGCGCGGCCACCAGCCAGGCCGCGAGCAGGAACCGCGCCCAGCCCTGCCCGTTGGATACCAGCACCCTGATAGAGCGGCGCGACCCTCTCCAGCAGACCGGTGTGGAACTGGACGTGTTCGAGCCCGACCATGACCAGCCCGAGAACCAGCGCAGCCGCCAGGATGTTGACCGCGGTCTTCACCTGCTTCGGCTTGTACAGTTTGACCATGCTAACCACTCGCCCCTCCGTGGTGGCCCGGCCGACCGGATGATCCAGGCCAGGTATCTGATGCCCAACAGTTAATCGCGCCGGCATGCCCCTCGATCCGGCGGTGTCGCATTGTGCCGGTTTCGGATCGCACGGGCAACGCACCACGTCGGTGCCGCCAGGCGCTTCCGGTCAGGCCGCCGGCCGGGTGCCGAGCGCCTCGATCTCGCGCTCCAGCTCGGCGATCAGGACATGGCTGGCGGCGAGATGCGGCTTCTCCACCTCGAGGATGATGCGGAACGCCCGCCGCTTCAGCGCCAGCGTGTCGATGTCGCCGCCGGCGCCGTCCACGCGGGCGGCATCGACGACGATGTCGATCAGCCGGTCGACGCCGTGCAGCCGGCCCCACAGATAGTCGTTCTCGCGGTGGGCGCGCTTGAAGAAGGCGCCGAAATTGCCCAGCTTCACGCCCTTCAGGATGTCTTCGGCGCCGCCCTCGCGGATGGCGTTGCAGTCCTGCGGGCTGAGGCGGGCGACCCTGATCTCGTCGTAGTTGCCGGCGGCGTCCCAGACGCCCGCCGAGAACGTCACCATGTCCCAGAACGAGAAGCCCAGATAGTGAATCAGCAGGTCGCGGCGGATCATGCCGGCGGCGCCCGTGTGCTCGATGCCCGACAGGATCTCGTCGGCGCGGCGGTTCATCGATTCCAGGTCGATGTCGCGGGCGATGCCGCCGACGATGGCGTCGATGGCCGCCAGGTTGCCGCGCGCGAAGGCCGCGCCTCCCGAACCGTCGAACCGGGCATGCGACA
>JBKJNE010000389.1:0-3001 GCA_046596015.1 Alphaproteobacteria bacterium | reverse complement strand
TGCGAGGGCGGTCCACAGATAATCCGACTGTCGGGCCAGATCCTCGCGCAGCTCGCCCGCAACCTTGAATGTCAGGGCGGCGCCCATGCCGAAGTCGAACGAGGCGAAGAAGGCAATAAACGCCCAGATGATCGCGAGGATGCCGTACCGCTCGTAGCCCACGACATCGATGTACAGCGGCGTCAGAACGGCAAATATCGCCAGTCCGATCACCGACGATCCGATGTTGATGAGGGTATTCCGACCGATCGTCATGATCTTCCCTGCCCGGTCAGACCCGCGCGAGCCGCGAAGGGTCGATGAACCAGGCGCAAGTTACGGCCGGCGCGGTATCGAACGTGGTGCGGGCGTTGGCGACGCAGCATAGGCCATCACGCATTCACCAGCTCACGCTCGGGCAACAGCCGGTCGGCATCCACCAGCTTGCGGGCGAGTTCGATCGCGTTGGTCCGCGCGCGCCAGCCTATGGTTTCCGCGGCACGCGACGGATCGCCGACCAAGCGTTGCGGCTCGCTCGGCCGGATCAGCCGCTGGTCGATCTCCACATGGTCGCGCCAGGCTAGACCGGCGTGAGCGAAGGCGGCGTCGAGGAAATGTTCGAGCGAGGTCAGGATGCCGGTCGCGACGATCAGATCCTCGGGCCGCTCCGCCTGCAGCATGCGCCACATCGCCTCGACATATTCGGGTGCGTAGCCCCAGTCGCGCCAGACATCGAGATTGCCGAGCCTCAGCGTCTCTTTGCTGCCAGCGGCGATCGCGGCGACGGCGCTGCTGATCTTGCGCGTTACGAAGTTGGGGCTGCGCCGCTCGGACTCGTGGTTGTAGCAGATGGCGGTGCAGGCAAACATGCCGAACGCCTCGCGGTAGATGCGGGTGATGTTGACCGCAAAGCTCTTGGCCGCGCCATAGGGCGAGGTCGGCCGCATGGCCGTGCGCTCGGTCTGCGGCGATTCCTCGGCAGTGCCAAAGATCTCGCTGCTGCCGGTGGTCAAAAACCGTGGAACCTGATCGAGATCACGCAGCACCTCCAGGATGCGCAGCGTCGCCATGGCCGTGAACTCGCATGTGGATTCCGGAATCTCGAAGCTGAGCCCCACATGGCTCTGGCCGGCGAGATGATAAAATTCGTCCGGCTGAACCTTGCCCAGTATCCGGCGCAGCGTCGTGATGTCGTTCAGATCGCAGTAATGCAGGAAGAGTCGGTTATTATAGATTCCCGGATCGCGGGTAAGGTGGTCGATGCGCTGTCGGGCGATGACACTCGAACGGCGCACAACGCCGTGCACCACATAGCCCTTGCTGATCAGCAGCTCCGTCAGGTAGGAGCCGTCCTGGCCGGTGATGCCGGTGATGAACGCAGTCCTCATGGCGCGCCGTGGGCAGTGGGCAGTGGCGAGGCCAGGAACGTCTCCCAGCGATCGACCAGCCGTTCATAACTGAACCGATCACGGTAATGCGCCTGGAGCGCCGCGGTGTTGACGTCGCCGGCGCAGATACGCTCGGCCAGCCGCTCATAGCAGGGCAGGAACTCGGCGACGTCGCCCGAGGTCACCTCGCATTGCGGGTTGGCGTAGTCGGGAATGCCGCCGACGCCATTGGCGACGAAGGGCACGCCGCAGGCCATGGATTCGAGAAGTACCAGAGGCGCACCCTCCTGGCCCCATGTAGGCAGCAATGTCATGTCGTAGGTTTGCAGTAAGTCCACATATTCCTGGCCCCGCGGGTAGCGCCCTTTGAGCGCAATCCAGTCACCAAGCCCCCCCTCGGCAATACTGGCGGCGAACTCGTCATGAGCAGGGCCCGAGCCCCAGATATCAAGCCGGTCGGCGTAGCGTGCCAGGCGGCTCCAGTTGTCGATCAGGAAACCCGCCCCCTTATACGAGACGAGCCGGCCGAAATAGGCCAGGTTCAGCTTGCGGGACTGCCGGCACGCAGGCACCGGTGCCGGCGGGATACCGCAGACAATCTCCAGCGGTTCCGGTAGGGCGGGGATGACTGCCCTCGCCCGCTGCCAATTGAAGTCGCTGAGAAAAACGCGCTCGACACCGCTGCCCTGCGCGACTATCGCGTCGAACCCCAGGTGCACCAGGTCCCGCGGATCGAGGCCGGCACCTCGCACGCCGCTCATGACTTCGAAGAAAATGCGCTTTCCCGCCGGACGTATGGCCAGCGCCAGCGCCATCGCCTTCCAACCGGTTCCGGCAATAACCACTGCATCGACCGGCGGGCGCGGCGCGCGAGAGAGCCGCCAGACGTCCGCAATGCTCCAGTATTCGCCAACGGTGTAGGGTGGATCGGCCGGAAGTTCCGGCGACGCCCCGCACAGTGGCCCGGGCGTCAGTATCTCGACGCTGTGCTCTCGCGCGACAAGCCCTTTGGCGAGCCAGTGGCTGTGTGTCTGGATGCCGCCGTCATGGTGCAGATATCCTATCAGGACGACGTGCATACGGACTCCGGCAAGAAAATCGAACGGGCTTGAGTCATGAGCAAATCAGCGATCAGGCCCGGCGGGTCAGGAAAATGACATTCTGGGGTCCGCTGCGGCCTTCACTGATCACCAGCTGGCGCATGGCCGGCTCGACATCGGCCAGTTCCGGGAACAACGCGGTGTCGTGGTCTTGGTATGTCACCAGCCGGCAGTCATGGGTGTCGGCAAAGCGCGCGCCGAGTAGCACCTCAACGCCGGGCGCAGGGCGTTCGTGAAGCTCGATCAACATGTCGCAGTGCTGCAGCACCGGGCATTTGTCCGGATCGAAGAGCACCGCTTCGAAACCCTCGCAGTCCGAGAAGATCAGCGTATTGGGCACGACGTGGCCATTCATCCAGCGGGCGTCGCACATCCCCTCGACTTCGACGTTGTCGGTGCCGTTCTCATCGATCAGCGCCTGTGTCGCCTTGCGCGCCCAGGCGTCGGTGTCGAACCCGATCACCCGTGTTGTCCTCATGAGCCGCCCGAAGCCGACCGCATAGAAGCCATCCGCCGTGCCGATGTCGAGCAGCA
>JBKJNE010000281.1:0-3146 GCA_046596015.1 Alphaproteobacteria bacterium | reverse complement strand
CGACCTCGTAGAGCGCGGTCACCGTGTGGCCGGCGCCGATATCGCCCGCGTCGATCCTGTCGTTGTTGAAATCCTCGGTCTTCAGCAGGCGGTTCTCGTAGCCGATCAGCCGGTACTCGGCGACGACCGCCGGGTTGAACTCGATCTGGATCTTGGTGTCCTTGGCGATGGTGAAGAGGGTCGACCCGGCCTGCTCCACCAGCACCTTGCGGGCTTCCTGGATGGTGTCGATATAGGCGTAGGTGCCGTTGCCGACGTTCGAGAGCTGTTCGGTCATCTCGTCGTTGAGGTTGCCGGTGCCGAAGCCCAGCACCGACAGCGACACGCCGGTCGACCGCTGGCGGGCGACATAGTCCTTCAGCGTGTCGACGCGGGTGTCGCCCACGTTGAAGTCGCCGTCGGTCGCCAGGATGATCCGGTTGATGCCGCCCTTGATGAACGACTTCTGCGCCATGGCGTAGGCCAGGCTGATGCCCTGCCCGCCCGCCGTGGAGCCGCCGGCCTGGAGCTGTTCCAGCGCGGCGAGGACGGCGGCACGGTCGCTGCCCGGCGTCGGCTCGAGGACGACACCGGCGGCGCCAGCATAGACCACCATGGAGATGCGGTCGTCGTCGCGCAGTTGGTTGGTGAGCATCTTCAGCGACGACACCAGCAGCGGCAGCTTGTCGGCCGAGTTCATCGAGCCTGACACGTCGATCAGGAACACCAGATTGGCCGGCGGGCGGGCGGCCTTCGGCGCCTCGTAGCCCTTCAGGCCGATTTTCAGCAGATAGGTCTCCGGGTTCCACGGCGTGCGCGCCACCTCGGTCGAGACCGCGAACGGCCGCGTCCTGTCGCCGGGCGGCTGGTAGGCGTAGTCGAAATAGTTGACCAGTTCCTCGACCCTGACGGCGTCGGCAGGCGGCAGCGAGCCCTGGTTCAGGTATCGGCGCACGTTGGAGTATGCGCCGGTATCCACGTCGACGCTGAAGGTCGAGACCGGCTCGGCGGCGGCCTGCTTCACCGGATTGCCCTCCATGTGGGCATAGTTCTCGGTGTTCGTGTGCATCTGTGCGTAGCGGTAGAAGTCACCTGGCGCCGCGGACGCGACCTTGGCGCGCTGGTCGTAGAGGGCGCCAAACGGCTCCCGGGGCTTGTAATCAGGCGGGGGCGGTGGAGGTGCAGGTGACCGTTTCGCCTCGTTGGTGACGCCCTGGATGGCGTGTACGGGCGCCGACGGCTCGAATGTCACCTCCGGCATCTCGACATAGGCGGGCGGTGGAGGAAGCGCCGGAGCATCGCCCTTTTGGAGGGGCGGCTGCGCATCGGTGGCGGTTTCCTGGTCCTTCATCGAGCAGGCCGCGAGGCCGGCGAGGCTGATGGAAAGGGCGACGGCAAGAGAAAGGCGGGCAAAAGGATGGCGTCGGCTCATGGCGAAACTCCCCAGCCACGCAACGGTGGCATGATACCGCTCAATCCCCCGAGATGGATGTGTCATCGGACTGCTCCTTGTCCAGTGGGTGTCGGAATGATTTCTGAGCGATGTTCGTCATTTCCTTGGGATTCGTCAGATAGGCGAACACCCCGGCCGGCGGCGGGTTGGCGATGGCCAGTCCGATCACCAGCACCGGCCATCCCATGACCAGCATGGTCGTCAGAAATGCGCAGATGCCGTCGAGGGCCTGCCGGGCGGGGCGGGCGGGGTATTCGCACCCCCTCCCGCCGCCGCCCCGCCTGCCCGCGGCCGGTGCGGTCTGGTGGCGGGTCTGTCCAAAGCCGCCGCCGGATGGGCTCGCCAAGGAACCCGCCGCACCGGCTTTTGCGGCGACGGAAAACACGGTGCCGCCGCGCAGCCTGTTGTCGTGAGGTCCGTGGGTCGAGATCGCCCGGAAAGGACCCGTCGTGACGACGGACCGGAATGCGCGGCGAACTTTTGAAATGCTCTGCATCGAATCTCCTCCCCAGGAGTCATTGCCGAGTTAACCTGTTGAAAATGTTACGCCTATAAACGGCGGTTACCCGTTAACTCGGGTCCATGAAGGCGGCTTCCGGATTAATTCGCGTTCATGCCGGGATTGCGTGACGCAACAGGCACTTATAGGGTCCGGGCATGAAGTTTCACGCTCCGCTGGTGCGCGGCACCCTGGTCCAACGTTACAAAAGGTTCATGGCCGACGTGGTGCTCGACACCGGCGAGACCATCACCGCGCACTGCGCCAATTCGGGCGCCATGGCCGGGCTGAAGGCGCCGGGCTCGGTCGTCTGGCTGTCGCCGGCCGCCAATCCGGACCGCAAGCTGAAATACTCGTGGGAATTGATCGAGGCCGACGGCGATCTGGTGGGCATCAACACCAGCAACCCCAACCACATCGTCGCCGAGGCGATAAGAGCGGGCGCCATCGCGCCGCTCACCGGGTACGGCAACCTGCGCCAGGAAGTGAAGTACGGCCGGAATTCGCGTATCGACATTCTGCTGGAGGATCCGGACAGGCCGCTCTGCTACGTGGAGGTGAAGAACGTCCACCTGCGCCGCGACGGGACCCTGGCCGAATTCCCCGACGCGGTCACCGAGCGCGGCGCCAAGCACCTGGTCGAGCTGGGCGACATGGTCGAGGCCGGGCACCGGGCGGTGATGCTCTATCTGGTCCAGCGCATGGACTGCGACCGATTTACAATCGCCGCCGACGTCGACCCGGCGTATGATAGGGGTTTGCGGTTGGCCCGCGAGCGAGGCGTTGAAGTGCTTTGCTACGCCTGCAGGCTGACCACCGACGAAATCGCCGTTGACCGGGCGCTCGTTCTTGCTATCTAAGCGCCGGGTTTGAAGGGTACCGAATGAACGACCAGAGAGTTGGCGAGATGCGCGCCGGCGGCATCAAGATCCACGGCCGCGAGGGCTTCGACGGCATGCGCGCGGCCGGCCGCCTGGCGGCGGAGACGCTGGACTTCATCGCGCCCTATGTGCAACCGGGCGCGACCACCGAGCATCTCGACACGCTGTGCCACGACTTCATCATCGAGCGCGGCGGCATCCCCGCGCCGCTGGGCTATCGCGGCTTCCCCAAGAGTATCTGCACGTCGATCAACCATGTGGTGTGCCACGGCATTCCCGGCGACAAGCAGCTCAAGGACGGCGACATCCTGAACATCGACGTGACGCCCACCGT
>JBKJNE010000474.1:0-5299 GCA_046596015.1 Alphaproteobacteria bacterium | reverse complement strand
GCGTCCGCCCCAGCAGCCGGATTTCGAGACGAGAGACCCGAAGACGCGTGGTCATGCCGCGGCACTTCGCGATCGTGCGAGCGGGCGCGCTGAGAACCAAACATGCGCCCTCATGCCACCGCCGCCCGCGGCATTCGCCGCACATCGAGCCAGTCGCGCAATTCGTCGCCCAGCAGCTGGAAGCCGGCCAGGGTTGCGATCAAAAACCCCGCGGGAAACAGCAGGGTCCACGGTGCGCTGTCGAGCTCCTGGCTGCCTTCGTACAACAAGGTGCCCCAGCTCGCGGACGGCTCGTCTACCGACAGCCCGAGGAAACCGAGAAAACTTTCAACCAAAATGGCCTGCGGCAAGATCAATCCCAGATACACCAGGGCCAGGGGCATCAGGTTCGGCAACAAATGCCAGCGCAGCACCTGCCCGAAACTGGCGCCTGCTGCACGCGCCGCGAGCACGAACGGCGCCTCGCGCAATCGCGCCGCCTCGGCGCGCATCACCCGCGCCAGATCAATCCAGACATAACCGCCGATCGCTGCCAGCAGCAGCGGCAGCGAGCGACCGAACAGGCTCAGCAGCAAGATCACGATCAGCAAAAACGGCAGCGCCGACAACACGTCGAGCGCGCGGATCATGCCCCGTTCGGTCCAGCCGCCGGCATAACCGGCGATCGCGCCGTAACTGAGGCCAAGGACCAGGGCGATAACACTGGCGATTGCGCCGATGGTCAGCGACAGCCGGCCGCCGGCGAGCGTGCGTGCCAGCACGTCGCGGCCGATCGCATCGGTGCCGAACCAGTGCCCGGTCGCGAACGAGGGCGGGCTCGACAGCCAGTTCCAGTCCGGCCGGTGCGGGTCGGGACCGCCCAGCGCCGGCGCCAGCCAACAGGCCAGCACCAAAACCGCCAGCGCGATCAGGCAGGCTCGGGCGAGGCGCGGCAGCGGTCGAGACATCGGCATGGCCTCATCCTATCCGGCGGTACAATGGCGGCAAAGGAGTATCTGTCATGGCCTTCCCGTATTCCCGACCGCGCCGTCTGCGCCGCGACGATTTCTCGCGCCGCCTCGTGCGCGAGACCGTGCTGACCGCCAACGACTTGATCCTGCCGGTATTCGTGCACGAATTGGCCGGCCGCGCGCCGGTGGCGTCGATGCCCGGCGTGGACCGCCTATCGATCGACGAGCTGCTGCGCGTGGCCGAACAGGCGGTCGCGCTGAAGATTCCGGCGCTGACGCTGTTTCCGGTCACCGCGCCCGACGCCAAGTCGCTCGACGCGGCCGAGGCCTGGAATCCCGACGGCCTTGCACAGCGGGCGATTCGCGCGCTAAAGAAAAATTTCCCCGATCTGGGCGTGATCACCGACGTCGCGCTCGACCCGTACACCACGCATGGCCAGGACGGCCTGGTCGATGCCAGCGGCTATGTCAGCAATGACGACACCGTTGATGCGCTGGTTGCGCAGGCGTTGTCGCACGCCGAGGCCGGCGCCGACATCGTCGCGCCCAGCGACATGATGGACGGGCGCATCGGCGCGATCCGTGATGGCCTTGAGGACGCCGGCCACGTCAACACGCGCATCCTCGCGTATTCGGCCAAGTACGCCTCGAGTTTCTACGGGCCATTCCGCGACGCGGTCGGGTCGGCCGGCAATCTCGGCGGCGGCAACAAATACACCTACCAGATGGACCCGGCCAATTCCGACGAAGCACTGCGCGAAGTCGCGCTCGATCTTGAGGAAGGCGCGGACATGGTGATGATCAAGCCCGGCCTGCCCTATCTCGACATCATCGCGCGGGTGAAGGACCATTTCCGTGTGCCGACCTTCGCCTACCAGGTGTCGGGCGAGTACGCCATGATCGCCGGCGCCATCGAACGCGGCTGGATGGACCGCGACCGGGTGATCATCGAAAGCCTGCTGGCGTTCAAGCGCGCCGGCGCCGACGGCATCCTCACCTACTTCGCCGAGGAAGTGGCCGAGAAGCTGGCGAAGTAGCCTTCTTTGCCCGTCACCAAGGCGCACAACCCCCATTGACCTTCCATGGGTTCGTGCCATGCTTGATGACATCTTCCTGCAATGAAGCGACGACGTGACCGACCAGTTCATCCGCTTTCCCAGGTTCTACCTCACGGTGCCGTCCGCGTGCCCGTACCTGCCGGGGCGCCTTGAGCAGAAAATCTTCACCGAGCTGAAGGAACCTCACGCACAAGAGCTGAACGACAGCCTTTCGAAGGTCGGCTTCCGCCGGTCGCAGAAGGTCGCCTACAAGCCGGCCTGCGACGGCTGCCATGCCTGCATCTCGGTGCGCATCCCGGTGAAGGATTTCGTGCCCAACCGCACCATGCGCCGCATCGCCCGCCGCAACGGCGATCTGACGCAGACGTCCGTGCCGGCCCATGCCACGCTGGAGCAGTTCGAGCTGCTCACCACCTATCTGAACTCGCGCCACTCGAACGGCGGCATGGCCGGCATGACCGCCATGGACTATGCGACCATGGTCGAGGAGACACCGGTCAGCACCTATCTGGTCGAATACCGCCGCCGCCTGCTGGATCCGCTCGATCCGCGCGACCCGCTGATCGGCACCTGCCTCAGCGACGTGCTCGATGACGGCGTGTCGATGATCTACAGCTTCTACGATCCGGACGCGGCGGACCGGAGCCTCGGCACCTACATGATCCTGTCGCACATCGAATGGGCGCGGAAGCTGGGCCTGCCCTATGTCTATCTCGGCTACTGGATTTCAGGCTCGGACAAGATGGCCTACAAGGCGAAATTCCAGCCGCTGGAGATGTACGCCGACGACGCCTGGCGTAAGATGAAAATCTGAACCGCCGGAATCGGAGACTTCCCCATGTTGAGACTGCTCGCGACCGCGCTGCTCGCCTCGTCCGTCGTCACTGCCGCCGCCATGGCGGACGAAGCGCCAGCCTGCAAATCCAGCCCCAAGGTCGTCGGCAAGTGCATGACCTTCTATGGCCCGCTTTCGGTCTACAGCGGCAGCCCGTCGCTGCGCATCTGGCCAGTCGGCACCAAGCAGCTCTATGGCCTGCGCGGCACCGGCGCCGACCCGGAGACCGTGGCCTTGCCCGAAAAGCTACGGGCGATCCTCGCGACCAACCCGCGCGAGGTCAACGGCAAGTGGGAAGTCTGCCCGATTGAGGCCGAACGTCCGAACCAGCTCCGCAGCGTCTGCCTGGAAAGCGCGAGCGAGTTGCGGGCGGTGCCGCGGACCGCGACGCCCTAGAGCAAGAGCCGATAAGGTTTGCTCGCTTCCGACGGAAGGTCTTCCTACGCTCGCAGAATCACAGCAAGGATGACCTTGGGGATGTCGGCCTGAGCGGCTACCGCTCTAACCAAATTTCCCGCTCGACGCGAACCCGCGCGGCACCATGCGTCCGGCCTGGGCGCGGGTGCCGGTCCAGTCGATCAGGTTGGTCTCGGTCCGGGTGCGGTCGCCCGAAGCCCAGGTCAGGCCGTCGGCGAGAGTAAATATCTTGGCGTCGGCGAGACCGCCGTCCTTGTATTTCTGCAGGGTCAGGCCGCGGCCGCGCGCCATCTCGGGCAACTGGTCGCGCGGGAAGATCAACAGCTTGCGGTTGTCGCCAACGACCGCGACCGTGTCGCCCACCGCCGGCACGCAGATTTTCGCCTTCACCTTGCCCTCGACGTTCAGCACCTGCTTGCCGTTCCTGGTCTGGGCGAGCACGCTGCCCGTGTCGACGATGAAGCCGCGCCCGTCGGAGCTGGCGACCAGCAGCCTGGCGCCCGCCGTGTAGGTCATCGCCACGATCACGTCGTCGGTGGCCGGCAGGTCGATCATCAGCCTCACCGGCTCGCCCATGCCGCGTCCGCCCGGCAGCTTGTCGCAGCCCAGCGTGTAGAACCGGCCGTTGCTGGCGAACAGCAGCAGCTTGTCGGTGGTCTGGGCGTGGACCTGGAACGCGGGGCCGTCGCCGTCCTTGAACTTGATCTCGGCCGACTTGTCGACATGGCCCTTCATGGCGCGGATCCAGCCCATGCGTGACAGGATCACCGTCACCGGCTCCTTCTCGATCAGCGCCTCGGGTGTCGCCATGTCGACGGCGGCCGCCTCGCCGAACACGGTGCGGCGCGCGCCCAGCACGGTGTCCTTGCCGAAGCGCTTGCGCAGCGCGTCCAGCTCCAGCCGGATCGCGTAACGCTGCTTGGACGGGCTGTCGATCAGCGCGGCCAGTTCGGCCTGCTCGGCTTCCAGGCCGGAAAATTCCTTGAGGATGCCCTCTTCCTCCAGCCGGCGCAGCGCGCGCAGCCGCATGTTGAGGATCGCCTCGGCCTGCACGTCGGTCAGCTCGAAATGCGCCATGATCACGGGCTTGGGCTCGTCCTCGCGGCGGATGATGGCGATCAGCTCGTCGAGGTTGAGGAACACGATCATGTAGCCGCGCAGGATCTCCATGCGCCGCTCGATGTTGCCCAGCCGGAAGCGCGACCGGCGGACCAGCACCTCGATGCGGTGATCGAGATAGGCCTGCAGCGCCTCCTTCAGCGACATGACCCGGGGCACCTGGTCCTTGTCGAGCACGTTGAGGTTGAGCGGGACCCGCGTCTCCAGCTCGGTCAGCCTGAACAGGCTCTCCATCAGCACGGCGGCATCGACCGAGCGGGCGCGCGGCTCCAGCACGACGCGGACCTTGTCGGTCGATTCGTCGCGCACGTCGGCGAGCAGCGCGGTCAGCTTCCGGTTGTTGATCAGCTCGGCGATCTTCTCGATCAGCTTGGACTTCTGCACCTGGTACGGAATTTCCGTGACCACGATCTGCCAGGTGCCGCGGCCCTGGTCCTCGATCTCCCATTTGGCGCGCAGCCGGAAGCCGCCGCGGCCGGTCTCGTAGGCGCGGGCGATGCTGTCGGCCGGCTCGACGCAGATGCCGCCGGTCGGGAAGTCCGGCCCCTTCACATGCACCAACAACTCGGCATTCGTCGCGCCCGGATGGGCCAACAGATGCTGCATGGCCAGGCTGAGTTCGTCCACATTGTGCGGCGGGATGCTGGTCGCCATGCCGACCGCTATGCCCTGCGAGCCGTTGGCCAGCAGGTTCGGAAAGCCGGCGGGCAGGACGATCGGCTCCTCGTCGAGGCCGTCATAGGTCGGGCGGAAATCGATGGCGTCCTGGTCGAGGCCCTCGAGCAGCGCCTCGCCCACATGGGTCAGCCGCGATTCGGTGTAGCGCATGGCGGCGGCGTTATCGCCGTCGATGTTGCCGAAATTGCCCTGGCCATCGACCAGCGGGTAGCGCTGGGTGAACGACTGGGCGAGGCGCACGA
>JBKJNE010000419.1:0-8715 GCA_046596015.1 Alphaproteobacteria bacterium | reverse complement strand
GACGCCCGCGCCTTCCAGGCGGCGATCCGTGGCGGCGCCTGCGCATATTTCACGACGTGCAGGTGGTCCGCATGGGCCCCGTTGGTGCCCGGTCCCAGCACCGTCGTGAAATATGCGCAGGCGCCGCCACGGATCGCCGCCTGGAAGGCGCGGGCGTCGTCGGCGCTGCCCGGCCGGTCCATGATCGGTACGGTCTCATGGTCGCTGAACGTGATTCCCGAGATGTCGAGGGCGTTGGCGTGCGCGTGCTCGCTGACTTTTACTTCGTCGCCGCCGCGCCGCGAGCGGCACTGGTAGGAATCGCCGGTCGTCATGGCCGTCGGCGTTGCCTTCAGGTGCAGCCTGGCGGACGGGACCATCACGTCCCTGCTCCAGACGGCGAGCGCCCTGGCCATTTCGCACCGGGTGGTCACCGCCGGTTTCAGCTCGATCCCGACCGACGAGACCTTGAGCGGCCGTTCGGCGCCGCAGCCGTTCTCGTCCGAGATCGGCGCCAGCACCTCGAACGTCACGCCGAGCGCCTTCAGCTCTTCCTCGCAGCTCCGGGCCTGTGCCTCGTCATGGGCCGGCGTCGTCGCTGTCGATGCGTCGTCCCGCATGGGTTCTGCGTCGGCGGTCGCTAGCAACGTGGGCTCCGCCGCCGGCGCGGCTTCCGCCGGCTCGGACGCGGTCACGCTGATCGGCGCCAGCGCGGCCTCGTGCACCTCGGGCGACCGGGTGAACGCCACGATGGCGACCAGCCCCACCAGCAGGACGGTGATGAGCAGGCCGATCCGCTTCACCGCCCAATCCCCTTCACCACTCAGTCCTCGAAGGTGACCGTGACGCCGGGCTCGACCATCTTGGCCAGCGTCTCGGCGTCCCAGTTGGTCAGCCGGGAGCAGCCATGGCTGAAGCGCTTGCCGATGGGCGAGGGCTCGGCGGTGCCGTGGATGCCGTAGGTCGGCTTGTCGAGGCCGATCCAGACGGTGCCGACCGGCCCGTTCGGACCCGGCGGAATCTGCATGTTCTTGGTGTTCTCGCCCTGCTTGAAATTGACGTCCGGCCGGTACGAATAGTCGGGGTTTCGCACCACCACCTTCACCTTGTGGGTGCCGCTGGGGCTGGGCAGCGCGTCGCTGCCGACGGTGACCGGGAAGAACGCCAGCAGCTTGCCGTCGGCGCCGAACGCCCGCAGGCTCGACGTGGCGCGGCTGACCGTGACCTTGGCGGCCTTGCCGGTCTCCGGACGCTGGCGCAGCGCGGCGACCGTGATCTGCGTGCCGGCCTTGCTCCAGTCCGCGCCCGGATTGAGCAGTTTCAACAACTTGAAATCCATGTGGAAGCGCTCGGCCAGCATCTCGTCGGCGCCGGTGAACGAGAGGTGCTTCATCTTCGCCATCTCGGCATAGTCGGCCGGGATCTCGGCGACGAACGGCCCTTTCAGGTCCTCGCCGGTGATCGTGTAGCTGGTGAAGACGGGCGCGCCGTCGGCCGAGAGCCTGGCCCAGGTCTCCTTGTCGAGCTTGCCGTCGGCCTGCAGGCCGTTCGCCTCCTCCCAGGCGGCCAGCGCCTTGGCGACGTTGTCGCCGAGATAGCCGTCGATCACGCCAGGCGAGAAATCCTGACCGTCGAGCAGCACCTGCACCTTGATGGCAAGGGCGCTGCGCGCATCGGCCTTGGTTTCGGCGCCATCGAAGACGGCGGTGTTGATCTGCTCGGCGGTGAAGGTCTCGTCGCCGGTCTTTTCGGGGCCTGGCTTTTCGGGGCCTGGTTTTTCGGGTTCGGCGGCGCCGGCCGCGAACGGAAACAGGCAGAGCGCCGCGCAGGCGAGGGACAGACGGGAAAGCGACATTGGCCACCGTGCGTTTGTGATCGGTGACACGTGAACAATCGCGGCGCGCCGTGGTTCCAGACGTGATTCCGCAACATCATCGGCCTATCATCCGCAAATGAACGTGATCGATGGCACCACGGCGACGCAGGACAGGCGGCTGCCGCTTGAAGGTGCGCCTAATTTCAGGGATTTCGGCGGCTACGGTGCCGCGGACGGCCGCGTCATCGGGCGCGGCAGGCTGTACCGATCAGGCGCGCTCGGGCGGCTGACCGACGCCGACCTCGACACGCTCAACGGCCTCGGCGCCTGGACCATCATCGACCTGCGGCACGAGGGCGAGCGCATCGCCGCGCCGACGCCCGCGGGGTTGTCGGTGACCGCCGTGCATTCGCTGCCGATGGGCTCGGGCCAAGGCGCGGCGCCGGTGCCGCGCCCGGCGCTGCTCACCGCGCCCAACGCGACCGCCGGGGAGGCCGTCGAGGCCATCAAGGCCAGCTACCGCCGCTTCGTCCACGAGCACCAGGACCGTTTCGCCGGGCTGTTCGAGGTTCTGCTCGACGCCTCGCCCGGCCCGGCGGTGATCCACTGCACGGCGGGCAAGGACCGCACCGGCATCAGCGCGGCGCTGGTCCTGCTGGCGCTGGGCGCGGCGCGTGACCAGGTCATCGACGACTATTGCGCCACCCGCCGCTTTCTC
This sequence comes from Alphaproteobacteria bacterium, assembly GCA_046596015.1. Lineage (GTDB taxonomy): Bacteria > Pseudomonadota > Alphaproteobacteria > SMXS01 > SMXS01 > RI-34. Next base: position 6,202 of record JBKJNE010000419.1, on the reverse strand, counting down.
GACCTGGAATGGCGCGAGCGCATCCTCGCCGCCATCCTCGGCGATCCGGGGCAGGTCAACCGGCGCGTCGCCGACGTGATGTTCGATGCCCATCCCGACTATATCGGCGCCTCGCTCGCCGAGATGGACGAACACCATGGTTCGCCCGGCCTCTATCTGCGCGATGCTCTCGGCCTCGATGCGAGCCGTCTTGAACGGTTGCGCCAACGCTATCTGGATTAGCCCCTTGCGCCTGCGCTAGCCTCGCGCCATGAAACCCCGAATGCTTTCGCGCGCTGAACTGCCCGTCGACACCATGGAGATGGCGCGCTTCCTGATCGGCAAGCTGCTGGTACGCGACACGCCGGAAGGCCGCACGACCGGCCGGATTGTCGAGACCGAGGCCTATCCGCCGGGCGACGCGAGCGGTCACCATTTCCGGGGCGAGACGGCCGCCAACCGCGCCATGTTCCTCGAGCCGGGCAGGGTCTATGTCTATTTCATCTACGGCGTCCACTTCATGCTCAACGTCAGCTCCGAACCGGCGCGCACCGGCGGCGGCGTGCTGCTCCGCGCGCTGGAGCCGGTCGACGGCATCGGCCTCATGCAGGCAAGGCGCGGAACTGGCAGCCAGCGCGATCTGGCGCGTGGGCCGGGCAGGCTGGCGCAGGCGATGGCCATTACGCCGGAACTGAACGGCTTGGACATGTGCCGGAAAGGGCCGATCTGGCTCGCCAAAGCGCCGAAGCCGGCGGGCGAGATTGGGGTGAGCGTCCGCATCGGCATCACGAAGGAAGCGCACCAGATTCGCCGATTCCATGAGCGCGGGAATCCCAATGTCAGTGGTCCCGCGGCGCTCAACGCGCGTGTAGTTTCGGACTGATTGATATCAGCCCTAGCGGCGGGCGAAAGTGCAAGAGTCCTGACATGCCCCAACTTGCATTCCTGTTCGGTGCATTTCTTTTCCTGATCGGGGATGCAGCCAGCTTCGTGGCTGCTGAACGCTATGAGCCTGTATTCGCTTTAATCTTGATCTGTAACCTTGTTGGGGCCCTTGCAATCGCTTACTCCATTCACCGCCGACCGCGTTGGTGGGGCGCAGGACTGTTGACGGCGCTGTTGGGCGTCTACTCCACGGCCGATGTGGCGCTGCGTTACTGTCTTGGTATGCGGTTTCCGGAGTTGTTCACTTAGGCTGGAATCCGCCGCTTCAGAAATCCAGCGGCAGCTTCAGGTAGGTCTGGTAAATCCGGTCGCGGTGCTCGATGAGGATCGGGTCGAGCGCGTCCGTCAGTTTCGCGCCCATCTGGCCCCACACCTTCCGCAGAAATCCCGGCGTCGCCGACCATTCGGTGGGAAGCTGGGAGACGCCGATCGACATGCAGGCCCAGAAAATGTCGGCGGCCGTCAGGCCGTCGCCGACGAAGTAGGCGCTGCCGCTTGCCTTCTGCTCATGAAGCTGGCTGGCGAGGAAGCGTAGCACCGAGGCGGCGCGCTCGGGCGCCTGCTCGACCTGCTCGCGGGAGGCGCCGTATTGCCGGTGCAGGATTTCGTCCCACGAGCCTTTCTCGGCCTTGGCGTCGTTGGCGGCTTCCTGCGGGAACATCATGAACCGCGAGTTCCAGGCGAAGCCGCCTTCGCCGCAGATTTCGTGGCAGAGACCGAATACCTGCGCCCGCAGCGCGCGGTCGGCGGGCAGCAGCGACGGCTCGGGGTTCAGCCGTTCGGCCAGCATCAGGATTTCCGCCCATCCGGCGCGGGCCGGCTCCTCGTTCCAGATGGCGACCGGCGCGTTGCGATAGCCGGTCCACGCCTTCAGATCCTCGTTGGGCTGGGCCGCGTGCTGGGCGACCGGCGTGAACGGGATGCCCTTCACATGAAACAGGCTTTTCGCCGCTTCGCAGAACGGGTTCGGGATGTTTTTGGTGACGGCCAGCCTGAGGCCAGGCAGATCGCGGGCGTCCTTGGCTTCAATATGGTCCATGTCTGGCTCCTCCCCGCGGCAAGACTGGCACAGGTGCCGGTCGGCTGTCTCGCGCCCGCGCAACCTCTCCCAATTTCGCGCGGATTCTGCTACCTCTTGTCCGGGGCTGCATCGAGGGCAAGGGGCCGTGACCAGACTGACATTGGCGATCGCCGCCGCCGCGTTCCTGGCGCTGGGCATGGTGCCAGCGCGTGCCGGCACGACGCAGGAAGCGACCGCCGCCTATCAGCGCGGCGACTATGCGCTGGCCGTACGGCTCTATCGGGGGCTGGCCGACGAGGGAGAGCCGATGGCGTTCTCCATCCTCGGCCTGATGTATGCGAGCGGGCAGGGCGTGCCGCAGAACTTTACCGAGGCCGCGCGCTGGTACCGGCTGGCCGCCGAGCAGGGCGTCGCGGTGTCGCAGGCCAGCCTCGCGGGCCTCTACTTCGCCGGCAAGGGCGTGCCCCGCGACGTGGCGGAATCGATCCGCCTGTACCGGCTCGCCGCCGAGCAGGGCGACGCCTCGGCCCAGTTCAACCTGGCCAGCATCTATGAGGGCGGGCAGGGCGTGAATCCGGACTACACCGAGGCGATCTACTGGTTCCGGCGCGCTTCCGCCCTGGGTAATCCGTCGGCCCGCTACAGCCTGGCCGGCATGTACCAGACCGGGCGCGGCGCCGCGCAGGACAATGTCCGCGCCTATATGTGGCTCGACTTCGCGTCCTCGACCGGCTGGAAACTGGCGGTCAACGCCAAGAACAAGCTTGCAAAACGCATGTCGGCCGACCAGATCGTGCAGGCGCGGCGGATGTACCTGTCCTGCCTCGAAAGTAGTTTCGAACTCTGCGACTGATCGGCAACCCTTGGACCTGATTTCGGTACGGCTGTGCCCGTCACAAACCGACGCGAACCAGCATGCGCTGGTGCTGACCGCGGTCGGCATCCAGTCCCATACGGCCGCGGAGGACGACGGCATCATGCTCTACGTCGCCGTGACCGACGCACCCGAGGCGATCCGGCAACTCGCCGCCTATGACGAGGAGGAGGCGCGCCGCGTGCGCGCGCCGTCCCGCGTCAAGTTCCTCGTTCCCAAGCCCGAAGGGCCGCTCGCCTTCATCGCGGTGATGCTGTTCTTCTTCGCCGCCCCTGAAGCGTCCGCGTGGAATATCGACTGGCTGGCGAAGGGCGCGGCCCAGGCCGGCCTGATCATGCAGGGCGACTGGTGGCGCACGGCCACCGCCCTGTTCCTTCATGTCGACGGCACCCATCTGCTGGGCAATCTGGGCATGGGCGTGGTCGTCGGGCTGCTGGTCGCGCAGTTGCTGGGATCGGGCGTCGCGTGGTTCGCCATCCTCGTGTCCGGTGTCCTCGGCAATGCGCTCAATGCCGCGATCCAGCTGCCGTCGCATACCGCCATCGGCGCGTCGACCGCGGTGTTCGGCGGCATCGGGCTGCTGGCCGGCTTCACCCAGTTGTCGTCGTCGGCGCCGTGGCATCGCGGCGCGCGGCGGTGGGCGCCTGCCGGGGCGGGTCTCGCGCTGCTGGTGCTGATGGGGACGGCGGGAGAGCGGACCGACATCTGGGCGCATGTGACCGGCTTCCTCACTGGCGGGCTGATGGGCCTCGTCTTCGGCCGATACGGCGACGGCCTCGTTTCCCGGCCGCGGCTGCAGGCGTTTTGCGGGCTGGTCACCGTCGCGTTCATCGCGTCGGCCTGGCTGGTCGCTCTGCGCGCATAGCAAGAGCGCCGGGCGATGGTGGCGGCCGAGTTATAACGGTTGCCATGAGACGGCGGCGGATGCTATCGGCGGAAAAGGCATTCGTCGGGGTAGGACGTTCATGGACAGGGTTGCAGGCAAGATCGCGCTGGTCACCGGCGCGGCGTCGGGGCTGGGCAAGGCCATCGCCGAGCGGTTGGCGGCGGAAGGCGCGACGGTGGTGCTCACGGATATCGACGCGGGCGCCGGCGAAGCTGTCGCGGCGTCCATCGGCAAGGGCGCGTCGTTCCACCGCCACGACGTCACCAGCGGCGACGACTGGACGCGGATCATCGGCGCCGTCGAACAGGCGCACGGACGGCTCGACGTGCTGGTCAACAACGCCGGCATCACCCTGATGGGCACCATCGAGGATATTTCCATCGAGGCCTGGAAGAAAACCTTCGAGGTCGACGTGGAGAGCGTCTACTGGGGCTGCCGCACCGGCATCGGGTTGATGAAAAAAACCGGCGGCTCGGTCGTCAACATGGCGTCGGGCGCGGGCATCAAGGCGAGTTCGGCGCTGGTGGCCTACAACGCGGCGAAGGCGGCCGTCATCGCGGCCACCAAGTCCATCGCCCTGCATTGCGGCCAGCAGCGTTACGGCATCCGCTGCAACGCGGTGGCGCCCGGCGCGATCCGGACGCCGATCATCGACAAGGTGCTGGCACAGGTTCCCGACCCGGACGCCATGCTCAAGGGCATGGAAGCCAGCCACCCGATCGGCCATCTCGGCAAGCCCAGCGACATCGCCGGCATCGTGCTCTACCTGGCGTCGGACGAATCCAGCTTCGCCACCGGCGCGGTGTTTTCGGTGGACGGGGGGATGATTCTTTAGTTGGGGCACTGCGCGCTGGATTGCCGCGTCGCTTCGCTCCTCGCAATGACTTAGGAAGCGCGCTTCCTAAGTCACCTTGTCGAACTGGACGTGCAGTTCCTTCAGGGCGCGCACCCACATGCCGTGGACGTGGTCGTATGTGTTCTTCTCCGGCACCGGGCGGAAATCGTGGGCTCGGCGCAGCAGGATGTCCCAGGCGCAGTTCTGCTCGAAGCGGCTCAGCGACGCGCCGGGGCAGTGGTGCTCGCCCAGGCTGAACGCCAGGTGCCGGCCCGCGTTCTTGCGGCTCAGCTGAAGCTGGTCCGGCTCCGGGAACATGCGGTGGTCGTGGTTGCCGGCGCCGAAACGGATGCTGAGCGTGGCGCCCTTCGGCACCTTCACCCCGTTGATCTCGGTGTCTTCCTTGACGAAGCGGTAGAGGCCCTGGGTCGGGCTCTCCATGCGCAGCACCTCCTCGACGAAGTTCTTCACCTTGGACAGGTCGGCCTGCAGCTCGCGGTAGGCCTCGGGGAAGCGGAACAGCAGCCACATGCCGTTGGAGATGGCGAAGGTGGTGGTCTCGTTGCCGCCGATCAGCAGGTGATCGATGATGCCGATGATCTCGTGCTCGTGCAGCGGACGGTGCCTGCCCAGCTCGACGTCGAACAGCTCGGTCTTCGTCAGGTGGGTGATGATGTCGTCCCTGGGATTCTTCAGCTTGTCCTTGATGGTGTCGTGGATGTAGTGCTGCAGCTCGATGTGCTTTTCGACCGCCCAGCGCTCCTGTTCCTCGGTCAAGCCGCGCGAGAACGGCCACACCCAGGCGAACGACCACTCCTTAAGCTTTGGCAGGTCCATGCGCGGGAAGCCCAGCAGCTCGGCGATGACCATCATCGGCAGCGGCTCGGCGAATTCCTTCATGAATTCGATCTCGCCCTTGTCGATCCAGCTGTCGATCAGCTCGTTGATGGTGGCGCGGATGAACGGCTCCTTCTGCCGCACGGCGCCCATGGTCAGTTTGGGATCGACGAGACCTCGGTAGTGCAGGTGCTTGGGCATGTTCTCGCCGAGCGACGTGTAGCGGCGCCAGCCCTTCTCGTCGTAGAGCGCCCGGTTCGCGGCGAACTTGATCAGCGGCTCGGTGGACTGGATGTCGCCGCCGGTGGTGAATATCTCCGGCCGCCGGATGATGTATTCCAGATCCTCGTAGCGGGTGACCACGTGCATGCCGATCTGCGGCATGAAATAGACAGGCGATTCCTCGCGGATGATGTCATAGGCCGGGAACCAGTTTTCCTGCACCACCGGATCCATGAAGCTGATCTCGGCGGCGGACTTGAACGGGCAGCCCGCTGCGGCGGCCTGATTGCCGGTAATTGGGCTGAGGTTGGCTTGCTTGTTCACGGCTGTCATCTCCCCGATGTCGGCAATCCGGCGCGGCCGGGCCCGTGCGAGGCGCCATCATAAAAGTCATCCATGCATGAGTCACGGGGTTGTTGGATGGTCCAGCGCCAATTCCTCGACCGCGGCGGCTTCGAAGCGCTCCCTGTCCGGCTGGTAGTCCCAGCGTTCGACGGCGCAGCGGCCGGGCTGGTCGTAGCGGACCAGATTCACCGAATTGTCGGCCTCGTGGCGGATGCGCCAGGACAGCGCCGTGCCGGCCTGTACCGCCCAGACCGGCCG
>JBKJNE010000384.1:0-4285 GCA_046596015.1 Alphaproteobacteria bacterium | reverse complement strand
GCCCTCTTCGGCCTGCCTATCGGCAGGATGGTCGATCGGCGCAACCGTCGGAACATCGTCATCGGCGGCGTCATCGTCTGGAGCGTGATGACCATGAGCTGCGGTTTCGCCACCGATTTCTGGACCCTGTTCGCGGCCCGCGCAGGCGTAGGCATCGGCGAGGCGTGCCTCGCGCCTGCCGCGTTCTCCATGATCGCCGACTACTTCCCGCCGCGGTTGCGCGGGCGAGCCATGGCCTGCATCGTCATGTCGATCACACTGGGATCCGGCTGCTCGTATCTGATCGGCGGTGGCATGGCCATGCTGGTGCCCGGCGCCGAACAGGTGGACCTCCCGCTGCTGGGCGCCACCTATGGCTGGCAGCTTACTTTCTACGTCTCTGCCCTGCCGGGCTTCCTGGTCGCCGTCATGCTGCTGTTCATCGGCGAGCCGGCGCGGCGCGAGACGGTGCCGCGGGCCGTCACCGAGGACACGCCGGAAGACGGCGTGACGCTCTGGTCCTATGCGCGCCGCCACCGGGTCATCCTGTTCTGCCTGATGCTGGGCGCCGGGTTCGTGGCGATCGTGTCCTATGCGGTCGTCGCCTGGATGACCGCGCTCTATGTCCGATACTTCGGCTACACGGTCGCCACCATCGGCACGACGCTGGGCCTGATCAACATCATCGCCGGGCTTCCCGGCGGCATGGTGGGAGGCTATCTGAGCGACTACTTCGCCAACCGGGGTGCTCGCGGCGGCCGGTTCAACGTCATGGTCATCGGCATCGTGCTCGGCATTCCGGTGCTGATCCTCTGGCCGACGGTGGACTCGGCATTTGCGAGCCTCGCCTGCCTCGCGGGACTGATGTTCATCATGCCGCTGATCGTCGCCAGCATCCCCAGCACGCTGCAGGCCATCGTGCCAAACCAGTTCCGGGGTCAATTGATCGCCGTGCTCTACCTGATCAACGGCATCTTCGGGGTGGCGCTGGGCCCACTGATGATCGCGCTGGGCACGGATTATCTGTTCGTCGATGGCGGGCTGCGGCAATCGCTTCTGGTGATCCTGCCCAGTGTGATGACCATCGCCTGGCTGCTCGTCCTCATTGGCCGGCCAGCCTACGAGCGCGCCCGCCGCGAGCTGCCTGAATAGTGGTCAGACAGCCCGCGCCGCGAGGTTGGCGGTGCGGAACGCGTGCGGCAGGAAGGCCGGCTCCTGCGCGTCGCCGACCACATGGACTGGAATGCCGATTGCCTCGATCTCCAGGGCCAGGGCGTTGTTGGGCCGGTTAGGCGTGACCAGCACGACGGTCTCGGCGGAAACCGCCATGTCCGGCCAGCCCTCCAGCGAGCCGACCACGGCATCGTCGGTACCGATATCCTTCAGGTAGGCCCTGGTCATCAGCTTGAAGCGCCCGTCCTTGTTCAGCCGCTCCAGCGCCGGTATGGCGACACCCGGCACCATCATCGCTGGCGCGAACATCTCCTTGGTGGTGACGAAGGTGACCGTCGCGCCCTTCTCCACCAGGAATTCGGCGGCGCCGATGGCCTCGTAGCCGCCGGTGTCGTCAAGCACCAGCGCGGTGCCGCCCACCTGATTGCGGCGGCCGGTGAGCAGTTGCGCCGTGGAAAAGACATGATCCTGACGCACTCCCGTCACATTTAGACCGGGAATCTGGCTCTGTTTGCCGTCCATTCGCGGCGAAGCGCCTGTGGCGAGGATCACCGCATCCGGCCGATGTTCATCGAGGTACTCCCGGTCGACCCAGGTGTTGAGCAGCACCCTCACGCCGCGCCGGTCCATCTCGTCCTCGAGCCAGTCGACCACGTCGCCGATGCCGGCGTGCTTGGGCGCCAGCCGCGCCACCTGCACCGTGCCGCCAAGCCGCGACGCGGCCTCGGCGATGGTGACCCTGTGGCCGCGCAAGGCCGCCACCCGGGCCGCCTCCATGCCGGCGGGACCGCCGCCCACCACCAGCACGTCTTTCGGCGGCGACGCAGGCGGCAGGTCCTCGCCCAGCGTCAACTCGCGGCCGGCGACCACGTTGACCGTGCAGGCGATCCGCCCCTGCATCAGGCCGCCGAGGCAGCCCTGGTTGCAGCCGATGCACGGCCTGATCTCGTGGCCGCGCCCCTCCAGCGTCTTGCGCACGATGTCCGGGTCGGCGATATGGGCGCGGGTCATGCCGACCATGTCCGCGTCGCCCCGCGCGATGGCGTCGTCCACGTCCTGCAGCGTCCGGAACCGGCCCGTGACGAAGCGCGGGATGCGGTCCTTCGCCACGCGCGTGACCGGCACGCTCATGTGCAGTTCATAGCCGGTGTCCTCGTGCATGGCGCCGATGATCTTGTGGCCGCTCGACCCCGAGGCGCCGTGCGAGACGTCGAGGAAATCGATCAGGTCTTCCTGCAGCACCCGCGCGACGATCTGCTGGTGCTCCTCCACATTGAGCCAGCCCGGCGCGTTGTTGGGTCCGACGCGCAGGCCAAAGGGATAGTTCGGCCCGACCATGGCGCGGCAGGCGCGAAGCACTTCCATCAGCAGCCGCATGCGGTTCTCGAAGCTGCCGCCATACTCGTCGGTGCGGTGGTTGAACTTCTCGGAAATGAATTGCTGGAACAGGAAGTTGTGGGCGGCATGCACCTCGACGCCGTCCAGCCCGCCCTCGACCGCGCGGCGCGCCGCCTGGGCGAAGGCGTCGACCACCTCGGCGATCTCCTCCTTCGTCATGGAATGGGAGGTCATGCCGGTCAGCGGGTTGACCAGGATCTCCGACGCCGACCAGGGCTGCGCCCAAGGCGGTCCCTGGAGATAGCCCATGTGGTTGATCTGCGAGAACATCCGCATGCCATACGGCTTGACCGCCTGCATCAGTTTCCGGTAGCGCGGGATGATGTCGTCGCTCCAGGCGTGCATGGTCATGGGACCGGTCTTGTGCACGCTGGAGGCCTCGGTCAGCGACAGGCCGACGCCGCCCCGCGCCCGCGCCTCGTGATAGGCGATCAGGTCGTCGGACAGGTCGGCGCCAAGATTGGTGCCGTGGGCCGTGCGCAGCACCCGGTTCTTGATTTCCAGCCCGTTGATCACGAGCGGACTGAACACGTGCTCCAGCGCCATCGATGTTCCCCTTGAAGTCTTCCCGCGCATCATGGGGTGCGGGGATAGCCCCGTCAAACGTGACTTTTCTGCCGCAAATCGGGTGAACAAATGCAAAGCGCTTTCATTAAATCCTGATATGCCCCATATCTGGAGAAGCGCGGGGGCGATAGGCCGATCACCGGGCCTGAAGCCCTTGTGAGAGTTGGAGTATTCCTTCCCGCCGGACCGGCGGGCTGGCCGGCGTCCCTGCACATTCGTGGCGTCCGCCGATGGGGCTGTCACGGATTGCAGAAGGGCACGCAATCATCGATCTCGATCAAGGATAGCCTGCGCTATCTGCGCCGGCAGTTGCTTGTCTGCACGCCACTCAACGTGCTGAACGCCTCGGTCCCGACCAACCGCATCGCCATCACCCGCAACATCGTCTATGGCCAGCACAAGCGGAAGCGGCTGGACGTCTACCGCCCATCCGACATCCCAGGCCCGCTGCCGGTGGTGGTGTTCTTTTACGGCGGCAAATGGACGCAGGGGCACCGCGAGGACTATCTGTTCGCCGGCCAGGGCCTGGCGTCCATGGGCTACGTGGTCGTCGTGCCCGACTACCGGCTGTATCCGGAGGTGCGCTTTCCCGGCTTCATGCACGACGCCGCCGCCGCCGTGGTCTGGGCGTCGAGATATGTTCACGACTACCGGGGCGACCCGGACCGCATCTTCCTCGTCGGGCATTCGGCGGGCGCCTTCATGGCCGCCAAGCTGGCGTTCAACCTGGAATATCTCGACCAGCGCGGCTACGACGCCCGCAAGCTGCGCGGCTTCGTCGGCCTGTCGGGTCCTTACGATTTCCTGCCCATGCTGAAGAAGGACCACGAGCTGGGCCAGGTGTTCCGCAACCACATCGATTCCGAGCTGAGCCAGCCGATCACCTATGCCCATTCGGAAGCGCCGCCGACGCTGCTGCTGAGCGGCGAGAACGATCCCATCGTCTGGCCGGTCAACTCGGAGAACCTGCAGGCCCGCCTCACCGAGCTGGGCGTGCACGCGGAATACAAGAGCTATCCCAACATCAGCCACGCCGGCACCGTGCTGGCGCTGGCGCACATGTTCCGGTGGCGCGCGGGCGTGGCCGAAGATGTTAACCGCTTTATTGACCGCTTCGCCCGCACATGATGGATCACCCGCCCGTGGCGGTGTGACGTAATAATCTAAA
>JBKJNE010000092.1:0-2633 GCA_046596015.1 Alphaproteobacteria bacterium | reverse complement strand
ATCCGCTCGGTGCTGACCTGCGAGGCCGTGGGCGGCGTCTGTGGCGCCTGCTACGGCCGCGACCTGGCGCGCGGCACCAAGGTGAACATCGGCGAAGCCGTCGGCGTCATCGCGGCGCAGTCGATCGGCGAGCCGGGCACCCAGCTCACCATGCGCACCTTCCACATCGGCGGCGCGGCGCAGTTCGCCGAGCAGTCGTCGGTGGAGGCGACCAGCGAAGGCACCATCACCCTCGAGAACCGCAACGTGGTCGAGGATTCGCAGAAGCGCCTGATCTCCATGAGCCGCAACTGCGAGGTCGTGGTGTCCGACGCCACCGGCCGCCAGCGCGCTCGCTACAAGGTGCCCTACGGCTCCCACCTGCTCGTCGACGACGGTAGCCCGGTCAAGCGCGGCACCAAGCTGGCCGAATGGGATCCCTATACCATCCCGATCATCGTCGAGCGCGGCGGCATCGCCCGCTACGTCGACCTGGTCGACGGCGTATCGATCCGCGAGGTGCTGGACGAAACCACGGGCATCTCCCAGCGCGTCGTCATCGACTGGCGCTCGCAGCCCAAGGGCGTCGATCTTCGTCCGCGCATCACCCTGCGGGACAAGGCGGGCGAGATCGTCCACCTGTCGAACGGCCTCGAGGCCCGCTACATGCTGTCGGTTGACGCGATTCTGACCGTCAACGACGGCGTCGATCTGCATGCCGGCGACGTGGTCGCGCGTATCCCGCGTGAAGCCGCGCGTACCCGCGACATCACCGGCGGCCTGCCGCGCGTGGCCGAGCTGTTCGAGGCCCGCCGGCCCAAGGATCACGGCATCATCGCCGAGAACTCGGGCTATGTGGAGTTCGGCAAGGACTATAAGAACAAGCAGCGGATCGTGATCAAGCCGAAGGACGGCGACGGCGAGCCGGTGGAGTACCTGATCCCGAAGGGCAAGCACATCAGCGTGCGCGAGGGCGACTACATCGAGAGCGGCGAATACGTTCTGGAAGGCAATCCGGTGCCGCACGACATCCTGCGCGTGCAGGGCATCGAGGCGCTTGCCAACTATCTGGTGAACGAGATCCAGGAGGTCTACCGGCTGCAGGGCGTGAAGATCAACGACAAGCACATCGAGGTGATCGTTCGCCAGATGCTGCAGAAGGTCGAGATTCTCAACCCGGGCGACACCACCTTCCTGAAGGGCGAACAGGTCGACAGGGTCGAGTTCGACGAGCTCAACGAGAAGACCGAGAAGGAAGGCGGCAAGATCGCCACCTCCGAGCCGGTCCTGCTCGGCATCACCAAGGCCTCGCTGCAGACCCGCTCGTTCATCTCGGCGGCCTCGTTCCAGGAGACCACCCGCGTCCTCACCGAGGCGGCGGTCAACGGCAAGATCGACCGTCTGGTCGGCCTGAAGGAGAACGTCATCGTCGGCGGCCTGATTCCGGCCGGTACCGGCAACATGATGAACCGCCTGCGCCAGGTCGCCCATCGGCGGGACCGCGAATATCTCGCGGCCCAGCAGAGTGAGCAGCCCGACGTGGCCGCGATGATCCCGGGCGCCGAGACAGGCCCGGCGACGCCGGCGGCCGAGTAACCGCCCGCGCCATAGCGCTTACGGAAAGCGCGCGGCTCCGGAAGGGCCGCGCGCTTTTCGTTTCAGGGCTTCGCGGTCAGGAAGGTGTTGAGCTCGCCGACCAGCGTCGCCAGCGTTTCGTCGCCATAGCCCACATGGACCGAGGCGACCTTGCCCTGCTTGTCGATGATGAACATGTGGGGCAGACCCCTCACGCCGAACTCCCTCGCCGCCCGGTTGCGCGGGTCATAGGCGAAGGTGAGGGTCCAGTCGGGCGTCTTCTCCAGGATCTTCTTGTAGATCTTCCTGCCTTGGCCGTAGTTGACCGCGACGATCGCCAGCTTGTCCTCGCCCACCTGCTCGCGAATGCCCTGCAGCACCGGCAGCTCGCGCAGGCAGGGTCCGCACCAGGTTGCCCAGAAAGTCACCACCACCACCTTGCCGCGCTGGGCGCTGGCCAGGATGTCGTCGCCGTTCTCGTCCTGGCCGAGATAGTCGGGCGGCACGTCGCCGATGCTGACCTTGGCCTCTGGTTCGCGCCGGGCTTCGGCCGCGGGCGCGGCGAGCAGCAGGACCGAGAGCATCAAAATGACACAACGGAACATGGATTGGCCCCCGAATCAGGTCTGGTCCCGGCGGACCACTACAGACCGTCCACTCTATAGTGATTTGTCATCTTGACGAAAGTCGCGATGACAACCATGGGGTTACCGATACCCCTGCTCGTATTGCGGCAGGTCGTCGCAGATCGCGTACCAGTCCGCCTTCGATTCGGTCCGCACATGGCCGGTGATCTCGACCCCGTCGGGCGCCTCGAGCCCGCCCAGCCTGATTCGGATGTGGCCCGGGTCGCGGGCCAGCCTGGCGAACACCGGCGAGCCGCAATTGCCGCAGAAGCAGCGGAACGCGCCGGGCGATGCTTCGTATTCCCGGATGCTGCCCGCGCCGGCCAGCAGCGCGAATCTCTCCACCGGCACCGGCGCGTTGGCCGAGAAGGCGCCGCCCGTGGCGCGCCGGCACATCCGGCAGTGACAATATCGCACCTCACCCAGCGGTCCGATGACCCGGTAGCGATCCGT
>JBKJNE010000042.1:0-14486 GCA_046596015.1 Alphaproteobacteria bacterium | reverse complement strand
GCCGAGATGGAGATGCCCTTGCCCGACAACACCCTGCCGATGATGACCGGCACCGGCCCCTTCGGTGCCATCGGCATGGGCGGCATGTTCACCGTGGTCAAGGTGCGCGACGATCTGGCTCCTGGCGACTACGGCGACCCCGGCTGGTACCAGCATCCGAAGTCGAAACTGGCGCGGCGGGTCAGCGACGACCCGAATTTCGGCTCGCCGGCACGCCACCGGCCGGCGGCGGCTTCCGGGGCGCCCGGGCATCATACGGGGATGCCGGATATGCCCGGCATGAAGCATGGCGAGTGACACCCCGACGGATAACGAGCCACGGTGGGGGAGAGGGGAAGGTCATCAGGCGGCCGGGCTTCCCAGCAGCCGCCAAACCTGGTGCAGCGGGCCGTCCACGATGCCCATCTCGTCAAGATGGGCGACGGTGCTCGCCAGATAGTCGATGTTGACGCCCGAGACGCCGCGGGCGCCATCGATCTGGCGGGCCTGCTCCTCCAGCGACAGCTTGCCGGCATATTGCGGATGGCCGCGGTCGACCACATAGGCGCGCGCCGTCACCATCCTACCGGACAGGCGCACCAGATGCCGGATCGGCCGGTAGACGGCGGTGACCATTTCGCGCTCGTCGAGATAGTTCACCACGGCCTCGGCGTTCTCCGGCGCCACCCGGTAGGCGCGTCCGAGGCACGAGCCGCCCAGGTCGAGGCCGAGGACGAGGCCCGGCCGCTGCCTTGTGCCCCGGTGGTGCCAGGAATGGACGCAGAACGCGCGGTGGAAGCCGTACAGCCTGGCCGGCTGGGCCTCGATATAGTCGAAGCCGGGCCGCCACATCAGCGAGCCGTAGCCGAATACCCACAGATCGTCCTGTTCCGTCATGGTCTTTTGTTGCTCTTGCGGGGCCGCCATCCTACGTAGACGGCAAGGCAAAGGGGAAGCGCTGTCCATGATCAACCGATATCTGGCCCTGTTCGGCGGCCTGGGCATCCTGTTCGGCGTCTACACCATCTGGTGGCAGAACGAAGCCGACCGGCTCGAGACCGCGTTTCCCCAGGCGCTCGCCAGGTCGCTGCCGCCCGGCACCGCGCTGCGCCAGAAGGTGGCCGGCGTCGATGGCTTCCCGTTCCGGCTCAACGTCCAGATCGTCGACGTGAAGGTGAGCTGGGGCGACGACTGGGTATCGACCCCGTCGATCACCGGAATCTTCCAGCCCTTCACCGCGGACCATCTGATGCTGCATGGCGACGCCCCGTTCAGTTTCAGTATCGAAGGCGCTGCCGGCACCCTTAACGCCGAACGCGCGCTGGGCAGCCTGGTCCGCTACGAGGGCGGGCAGTACCAGCTCGATGCCGACATGCTGAACGTGGCGCTGGAGCAGCCGGCGGTCGCCCGGCTCAAGGCGTCGCGGCTTGGGTTCCACGTGCGCCGCGAGGCGGTCGGCCCACCGGCCACCTACGCCTTCGCGGCCTCCGCCAAGGGCGTCAATCCGAAGGAGGCCGCCACCGGCCGCCTCGCCGTCCTACTCGACAAGTACGGCGAGGTGCAGAAGGACGGCACGGTCAACATCGACATCGACGAGACGAACAACGTGGCTCATGCCGCCGGCCGAACCCTCACGCCCGATGCCACGGAAAAGCTGAAGCAGGAATTCTAGGCCCGCCGGGCTCCGGCACCGGCTAAAGCGGTAGCCGCGAAGGTCGATATCCTGACGGCTTTCTTTTCTGTGATTCTGCGAGCGTAGTGAAGCAGTCCAGCCCATCCGGTGACGGCTGTATGGCGGCATGGCTGGGCTGCTTCACTACGCTCGCAGAGTCACCTTTGGAAGAAATTGCCGCAAGCGGCCAACCTTATCGGCCCTTGCTCTAACCGGGCTCCGAAGCCTGCTAAAGGACGCCTCGCGCACGGTTCAGCAGCGCCACGTGCGCCTCGCCCGAGTCCTCGTCGTCGTCCTCGTCCGGATAGGTCGCCAGCGGTTGGTAGATGGCGCCGGAATGGGCCAGGTGGCTGCGGAACAGGGTGAAGCGCTCCACCGTCCAGGGCGGCGACCAGAGCTGGTCGTTGGCGGCGAGAAACCGGTCGACCCGGCCGCCCGCGCCTTTGAAGCGGGCGAGCGTCACGTGCGGCGTGAACCTGCGCTGCTCGGCCGGCAGGCCGATGCGCACCATGGCGGTCTCGACCTTCTGCGCCAGATGCGCCAGCGGCGCTTCCGGGCCGACGCCGGCCCACAGCATGCGCGGCTTGCGCACGTCGCCGAACAGCCCGGCGCCCTGCAGCGACACCTGGAACGGCATGAACGACACGGCGGCGAGGGCGCTGTCGATGTCCTCGGCCTTGGTCTCGTCGACCTCGCCGATGAACCTCAATGTCAGGTGGAGCTGCTGGTCGGTCTGCCAGCGGGCGCCATTGACGCCGCCCATCAGTCCGGTCAGGCGCGCGCGGACCTCGGCGGGCAATTGCAGGGCGACGAACAGGCGCAGCATGGCATCTACCGTAACGTGTCGGCATGCCGGCCCGGCATGCGATTAGCGAATCTCTTCGGTGCCGCCACTACTCGGCGCCGGACGTTTTTTGCCCGGCGGGCCGCTTCTCCAGGAGACTATGAACCATCGGGGCGATGCCTGTCACGATCACATCGACCCCCTTGGCCGTCGGATGCAGCCCGTCCGGAAGGTTGAGCGCCTTGTTGCCGGCGACGCCCTGGAGGAAGAACGGATAGAGCGGCGCGCCGTACTTCCTGGCCAGCGCCGGAAAGATCGCGTCGAACTGCCTGACGTAGGCCGCGCCCATGTTGGGCGCCGCCCTCATGCCGGCGATCAGTACCTTCACGCCGTCCTTTCTGAAGCGGTCCATGATGGCGGTCAGCGCCCTGGCGGTGACCGCTGGATCGATGCCGCGCAGCATGTCGTTGGCGCCCAGCTCCAGGATCACCAGGTCCGGTTTCCCCGGCACGGCGGACAGCGCCCAGTCCAGCCGGCTCAGCCCGGCGCTCGCCGTGTCGCCGGAGACGCCGGCGTTGTGCACCTTCACCTTCAGGCCCTTCGCCTTCAGCGCCGTCTCCAGCCTGGCGGCGAACGACTCGCCCGGCCCAAGGCCGTGGCCTGCCGTCAGGCTGTCGCCCAGCGCCATGACCTGCAGGATGCCGTCTTGCGTGGCCGCGTGGCTGGCGAATGGAAGGCCCGTGACGAGCAATACCGCGCAAAGTTTGACAACACGCCGCAGCAGCCCATATCGGTGACTCGTGTCCGGCTGCATGCGTGCCCCTATGATCCGTCTCGACGACATTCATCTAACACTTAGTAGCCGCGCCGGACCCGTCAACATCCTGCGCGGAATCGATCTGAGCATCGGCAGGGGCGAGGCGGCCGGGATGGTCGGTCCGTCCGGCTCGGGCAAGTCGACGCTGATGAGCGTCATGGCCGGGCTGGAGAAGCCCAGCAGCGGCCGCGTCGCCATCGACGGCCAGGACATCACCGCCATGGACGAGGATGCGCTGGCCCGTTTCCGGCGGGGCCGCATCGGTATCGTCTTCCAGTCGTTCCACCTGATCCCGACCATGACGGCGCTGGAGAACGTCGCGGTGCCGCTCGAGCTGATGGGCGACAAGAATGCCTTCGACCGCGCCGCCGAGGAACTGAAGGTCGTCGGCCTGGCCGCGCGCACCGAGCATTATCCCGGCCAGCTTTCCGGCGGCGAGCAGCAGCGGGTGGCGCTGGCGCGGGCGCTCGCGCCGCAGCCGGGCCTGCTGCTGGCGGATGAGCCGACCGGCAATCTGGACGCCGGCACCGGCGCCGCGATCATCGAGCTGATGTTCGCGCTGCAGGCCGAGCGCGGCACCACCCTGGTGCTGATCACCCACGACGCGGGCCTCGCCGCGCGCTGCGACCGGCAGATCAGGCTGCGCGACGGCCGGATCGACGCCGAGCCCCACATCGTGCGCGCCGGAGCCGCGTCCTGATGCCGCTTGCCCTGCGCCTGGCGTTGCGCGAACTGCGGGGCGGCCTGCGGGGGTTCGGTATTTTCCTGCTGTGCATCGTGCTGGGCGTGGCGGCCATCGCCGCCGTCGGCGGTGTGCGCGGCGCGGTGCTCGAAGGCATCGGCGAGCACGGACGGCCGCTGCTGGGCGGCGACATCGAACTGCGCATGACCAGCGAGCCCATGCCGAAGGACGCGCTCGACTACCTCGCCGGCCGCTACCCGGTCAGCCGGACCGCGACCTTGCGCTCCATGGCCGCAGCCGATCTGGACCGGCGCTCGACCATCGAACTCAAGGCGGTCGACGGCGCCTATCCGCTCTACGGCGCGGCCGTGCTGGCGCCCGCCATGACGCTGGCCGACGCGCTGGCGTTGCGCGACGGCCACTGGGGCGTCACCGTCGAGCAGGCGGTGCTCGACAAGACCCGCACGCAGGTCGGCGACCTGTTGCGCATCGGCGACATCGACTACCGCATCCGCGCCGTCACCGTCACCGAGCCCGACAAGGCGGGTGACGGCTTCACCCTGGGCGCCCGCGCCCTCGTCTCGGACGCCAGCCTCGGCCCGGCCGGGCTGATCCAGCAGGGCAGCATCGTCCGCTACCAGTACCGGGTGAGGCTGCCGCCGGGCGCCGACCTCGAAGCGGCCAAGCAGGATCTGACCGACCGTTTCCCCGACGCCGGCTGGCGCATGCGCGACCGGGCGAACGGCGCCGACAGCATCAAGCGCTTCCTCGAACGGCTCGGCGTGTTCCTGTCGCTGTCCGGCCTGACCGCGCTGCTGGTGGGCGGCGTCGGCGTCGCCAACGCCACCGCCGGCTACCTCGCCACCAAGCGCGAGGCGGTCGCCACCCTGAAGAGTCTGGGCGCGGGCGGCGGCCTGGTGTTCCGCGTCTATCTCTGGCAGGTTATGCTGCTGGCGCTGGTCGGCGTCGCCATCGGCCTCGTTCTCGGCGCGGCGATCCCGTTCGCCGCCATCGCTTATCTGCAGGACATGCTGCCGGTGCCCGCGCGCCCGGGTGTCTATGCCCAACCGCTGCTGCTCGCCGCCGGCTATGGCCTGCTGACGGTGCTCGCCTTCGCCGCCTGGCCGCTCGGCGGGGCGCGTGACGTGCCGGCCGCCGGGCTGTTCCGGCAGATCGTCGCGCCGGTCTCGGGCCGGCCGCGCTGGCGCTACGTGGCGCTGACCGGCGGGGCGCTGGTGGCGCTCGCGGCGATGGCGCTGCTGTTCTCCGACGAGCGCAGGTTCACCGGCTGGTTCCTGCTGGGCTCGGCGGCCAGCTTCCTGGTGCTGTGGCTGGCGGGGCTGGGCCTGATGCGCGTCGCCGCGCGCCTGCCGCGCCCGTCCAACACCGCCTGGCGCATGGCGCTGGCCAACCTGCACCGGCCCGGCGCGGCGACGCCCAACGTGGTGCTGTCGCTGGGGCTGGGCCTGACCCTGCTGGTCACCGTCGCCCAGATCACCGCCAACCTGTCGGCCCAGATCAAGGACGGCGTCCCCGCCGACGCGCCGTCCTATTATTTCATCGACATCCAGCCCGACCAGATCGACGGCTTCGAGACGCTGGTGCGCGTCCTGCCCGGCGTGGCGGCGGTCGACCGCGCGCCCATGCTGCGCGCCTCGATCACCGAAGTTGACGGCGTCCGGGCCGAGGACGCCAAGGTCGCGGGCGATGCCCAGTGGGCGCTGCGCGGCGACCGGGGCCTGACCTACGCCACCGAACTGCCCAAGCAAAATACGATCACCGCGGGCGACTGGTGGTCCGCCGACTACGCCGGACCGCCGCTGATCTCGCTGGACGCCAGTCTGGCGCAGGGCATGAACCTGGCGATCGGCGATACGCTCACGTTCAACGTCATGGGCCGTCCGATCACCGCCGCCATCGGCAATCTGCGCGAGATCGACTGGTCCGGCATGGGCATGAACTTTTCGGTAATCTTCGCGCCGGGCACGCTGGAGAGCGCGCCGCACGCCTATCTGGCGACCGTCCGGGTGGACGAGGCGCACGAGGCAGGCGTCGACCGGGCGGTGGCGCGCGGCTATCCCAACGTCACGTCGGTCCGGGTCCGCGACGTGCTGGCCACCGTCAACACCCTGCTGAAGCAGATCAACCAGGCGGTTTCCGCCGCCGCCTCGGCGGCGCTGATCGCCGGGGTCGTCGTGCTGGCCGGCGCCATGGCGGCCGGCTACAGCGAGCGGGTGCGCGAGGCGGTGATCCTCAAGGTGCTGGGTGCGCGGCGCGCCGACATCGCCCGGGTCTACCTGATCGAATATGCGCTGATGGGCCTGATCACCGCGCTGATCGCCATGGCGCTGGGCACGCTGGCGGCCTGGCTGGTGATCACCCGGATCATGGAGGCGCGCTGGAGCCTGCACCTGGAAATCCTGGTGGCGACGGCCGCCGCTGGGCTGGTGGTGACCGTGGCGTTCGGCTTCCTCGGCACCTGGCGCGCCCTCGGCGAGCGGCCGGCGCCGCACCTGAGGGTTGATTAACAGAAGTTTTCCAAATGGTTTCTCTTGAAACCTGAGGCCAGCCCCTCGATATTAGAGGCCATTGGTCAGAGCCTTTGTGCGTGGCTCGTTTTCAGCAAGGAGTCTGTCAGCAATGGCACAGGACTACAGAGCGCCTTACAGCGTGGGCACGGGGACTGCCGCCGAGATCGATCGCGGCCTCCGCGCGCACATGCTGCATGTCTACAACTACATGGCATCGGGCGTGCTGCTTACCGGCATCATCGCCATGGTGGTGTCGAACATGGCCGTCACCGATACCGGCGCGTTCACCGCGTTCGGCCAGGCGATCTACCTGTCGCCGCTGAAGTGGGTGGTCATGCTGTCGCCGCTCGCGCTGGTGATGGTGATGAGCTTCGGCCTCAACAAGCTCAGCCTCTTCGCGCTCCAGGCGACGTACTGGGTGTACGCCGCGCTGATGGGCCTGTCGCTCAGCAGCATCTTCCTGATGTACACGGGTGAGAGCATCGCCAAGGTGTTCTTCATCTCGGCGGCGATGTTCGGCAGCCTCAGCCTGTTCGGCTACACCACCAAGCGGGATCTGGGCCCGGTCGGCAAGTTCATGTTCATGGGCCTGATCGGCATCATCATCGCCAGCGTCGTGAACATCTTCATGGCCTCGTCCATGATGTCGTTCGTGATCTCGGTGATCGGCGTCATCGTGTTCGCCGGCCTGACCGCCTACGATACCCAGAAGATCAAGGAGCTCTACTACGCGGGCTATGGCGAGGAGCAGACCGCCAAGCTATCGATCATGGGCGCCCTGAGCCTCTATCTGGACTTCATCAACATCTTTCTGATGATGCTGCGCCTGTTCGGCAGCTCGCGCGAATAGCACGGCGGTCCATCGACACACGCAACGCCCGGCCCAGTGCCGGGCGTTTTCGTTTGATCGGATGGCGGGATCAGTCGACCACGTTGAGGCGCTTGCGCTCGAAGAAGCGCAGCACCGTTTCCAGGTCGTGGCCGCGCTTCAGGATCTGGTTGCCCGGTGCCAGGATGGCCCACGCGCCCTGGCGCTTCGCCCATCTCGGACATTTGACGATGCGGTAGAGCGGCATCTCGCTGGCCCGGCGGAACACCGAGAACACGGCGCGCTCGGCTCCGTCCGCCATGGCGTAATCCCGCCATTCGCCGTCGGCGACCATCTGGCCGTAAACCCGCAGGATCTGATCGAGCTCGCGCCGATTGAAGAAAATGCTTGGCGGTGTCGCGCGGTATTCCGCGAGGCTGGTCACGTTTTGCATAGCCTAATTAAACCGCCTCGTTCGCGAAAATGTAAACATCAAATCCGCTGTCCCGCCGCCATGGAAAAGCAACGAAATGACCTCCGCATTGCCGGCGCTGGAACCCATTCGCGCCACAATCCGGAGCGACTATCCGATTGTTGGCCTCGTCGCCCGGTCGTGTCAGTCGGATCTGTAGCCCCCAAGCCCATTCCGACTGAAACGGCCGGGCATCCTCATGCCCGGCGCGGCAAGGCGGCCGCAACCTCGCCCTGCGGCAGCCCACATACCGCCACAATTCACCGTATTATCGCGACCGTTGGCCTCGTCGCCCGGTCGTGGTGAGATGGATCTGTAGCCCCCAAGCCCATTCCATCTCATACGACCGGGCACTTCACTTTCGGGCCGCGACAATCCTGAACCCCACCGTCGATAGCGCCTTGATGCGGCGCCGCGTGTTTCCTATGTAGCCGTTCGCCAGAACGAGGAGACGCCGATGACGCAAACCGCCGCCGCCGAGACCCACGAATTCCAGGCTGAGGTCGCCCGCCTGCTGAACATGATGGTCCGCTCGGTCTATTCCGAGACCGAGATCTTCCTGCGCGAGCTGATCTCCAACGCCTCCGACGCCTGCGACCGGCTGCGCTACGAGGCGCTGACCAATCCCGCGCTGACCGAGGGCGACGCCAGCCTGCGGATTTCCATCACGGCCGACAAGGCGGCGCGGACGCTGACCATCGCCGATAACGGCATCGGCATGAACCATGACGACCTGATCGCCAATCTCGGCACCATCGCCCGCTCGGGCACGGCGGCGTTCATGGAGAAGCTCAGCGGCGATTCGAAGAAGGACGTGTCGCTGATCGGCCAGTTCGGCGTCGGCTTCTATTCGGCGTTCATGGTCGCCGACAAGGTCGAGGTGGTCAGCCGCAAGGCCGGCGACGCGCAAGCCTGGAAGTGGTCGTCCGATGGCCAGGGCAGCTATACGATCGAACCGGCCGAGCGCGCCGGTCGCGGCACCACCATCGCGCTGCACGTCCGCGAGGGCGAGGACGAATACCTCGACGCGCACCGGCTGCGGCACATCGTCGCCACCTATTCGGATCACATCGCCTTTCCGATCCATCTGTCGGAGGTGAAGGACGGCGAGACCACCGCAGAGGAATCGGTCAACAAGGGCTCGGCGCTGTGGACGAGGCCCAAGGCCGAGGTGACCGAGGAGCAGTACACCGCGTTCTACCGCCATGCCGGCCACGCCTTCGACGAGCCGGCGCTGACCCTGCACTACCGGGCCGAAGGCACCATCGACTATACGGCGCTGCTGTTCGTGCCGTCCGAGCGGCCCATGGACCTGTTCGATCCGGCGCGCAAGCCGCGGGTGAAGCTTTACGTGAAGCGGGTGTTCATCACCGACGACACCGGCGACCTGATCCCCGGCTGGCTGCGCTTCCTGCGCGGCGTGGTGGACTCCGAGGACCTGCCGCTCAACGTCAGCCGCGAGATGCTGCAGAACAACCCGGTCGTCGCCCGCATGCGCAAGGCCGTGACCGGCCGCGTCGTCGGCGGGCTGGAGGCCAAGGCGACGGACGACCCCGAAGGCTTCGCCAGGATATGGGAGAACTTCGGCGCGGTGATCAAGGAAGGCATCTACGAGGATGCCGAACGCCGCGCCACGCTGCTGAAGATCGCCCGATTCCGATCGACCCACGGCGACGGCTGGACCAGCCTGGAGGACTATCTGGGCCGGATGAAGGAGGGCCAGGAGGCGATCTATTACGTCTCCGCCTCGGACATCGACGCCGCCCGGCGCAGCCCGCACCTGGAAGGGTTTACCGCGCGCGGGGTCGAGGTGCTGCTGCTGACCGATCCGGTCGACGATTTCTGGCTGTCCATGGTGCATGAGCACGAGGGCAAGCCGTTCCGCTCGGTCACCCGCGGTGGCGCCGACCTGTCGAAACTGGGTGATGCCAAGGACGAGGAGAAGCCCGACGACGGCCGGTTCACCACGCTGATCGTGGCGCTGAAGGAGGCGCTGGGCGACGCGGTCAAGGACGTGCGCACCACCCACCGGCTGACCGGCAGCGCCGTCTGCCTGGTGGCGGACGAGGGCGACCTCGACATCAACCTGCAGCGCATGCTGAAGCTGCAGGGCCAGCTGGGCTACGAGCCGGCACGCATTCTGGAGCTCAATCCGGACCATCCGCTGATCGTGGCGCTGGCCGCCCGCGCCGACCAGCCGGGCGCGCTCGACGCGCTGAAGGACCCGGCGCTGCTGCTGCTCGACCAGGCCCGCATCCTGGAAGGCGAGCTGCCTGCCGACCCGGCTGCCTTCGCGAAGAGGATGGCCGATCTGATGGCGAAGGGGCTGACTTAAATCTTACTTTTTGTCACCCGTACGAAGCGTGTGAAGAAATCCAATAAAACGCCGTCATTCCCGCGCACGCGGGAACCCAGATGGTCGTAGAGCGAGTGAATCGCCATGGGCTCCATCCACGAAAAAAGTCTTTCCGTTCGATGGAGCGGTTCAGCCGTTATTGCCCTTGACCCATCTGGGTCCCCGCGTGCGCGGGGATGACGAAGATTTACTTTGATGTATTGATTATTTCATACGCTCTTTCGCCGAGATGACGATTGAGTTGGCTAGGCGGTCTTCCTTGCCGCCAGCACCAACACCGTGTACCCCACGACGGCCGACGCCAGCGAGCCGATGATGATGCCCAGCCGGGTCAGCGCCATGGTCTCGTGGCCGGCGAAGGCGAGCCCGCCGATGAACAGGCTCATGGTGAAGCCGATGCCGCACAGCACGCTGGCGCCGTACAGCATGGCGGGCGTCCCGCCGCGGGGCATGGCAGCCCAGCGCAGCCGGATCGCCAGCATGGCGGTGGCGAAGATGCCGACCTGCTTGCCGACGAACAGGCCCAGCGCGATGCCCAGCGGCAGCGGCATCAGCAGATCGGCCGGCGCCATGTCGAGGATGTGGACGCCGGCGTTGGCGAACGCGAACACCGGCAGGATCAGGTAGGTGACCCACGGATGCAGGCCGTGTTCCAGGCGGTGCAGCGGACTGCCGCCCTTGCCGTCCCGCACCGGAATGGCGAAGGCCAGCGCCACGCCCGCCAGGGTCGCGTGCACGCCCGACTTCAGCACCAGCAGCCACAGCACTATGCCCAGCGCCAGATAGGGCAGCAGGCTCGTCACCTTCATCCGGTTCAGCGCGAACAGCACGGCGAGCACCGCGAGCGCGCCCAGCAGCATCGGCAGCGACAGGTCCTCGGTATAGAACAGGGCGATGATGACGATGGCGCCCAGGTCGTCGATAATAGCCACGGTCGTCACGAAAACCTTCACCGCCAGCGGGATGCGGCTGCCCAGCAGGGCCATGACGCCCAGGGTGAAGGCGATGTCGGTGGCGGTCGGGATCGCCCAGCCGCGCAGCGCCGCCGCATCGCCCCAGTTGATGGCGGCGTAGATCGCGCCGGGCACCGCCATGCCGCCGACGGCGGCGATGCCCGGCAGCATGATCTGGCGCACGTTGGAGAGCGCCCCCTCGACCCGCTCGCGCTTCAGTTCCAGCCCGATCAGCAGGAAGAACAGCACCATCAGTCCGTCGTTGATCCAGTGGATCACCGACTTGTCGAGCCACGGCCCGACGCCGACGTGGCTTTCCAGCAGCGCGTTGTAGCCGCCGGTCAGCGGCGAGTTCGCGATGGCCATGGCCAATGCGGCCGCCGCCACCAGCAGCATGCCGGCGGTGGCTTCGAGTTTCAGAAATTCGCGGATGAAACTGATCGGCATCGTCGTTCCCTGTCCAAGCCCAGAGGCTAGGGACGGGCGACGGCGGCACAAGGAAAATCCGACATGAATAGTGCTGTCCGGCCTGGCGCGGATGATTCGGCGGGCGGTGCCATTACATTCCCACGCATGCGCGCTAGATCACGAAGTGCCGTAGTCGCGGTCACCCGTGTCGATCGCGCCCTCGGCGGCCATTCAGTCAACCCGGAAGCCACGGCAGCGGATTCGGCCGCCCGAACGCATCGCGCGTGACCGGCATCTGGTTCCCCGGCGCCAAAGCGCCCATTCGTACACCTGGCAAGGAGAACCGCCATGTCGTCGTCGATCGAACACGAAAGCCTGGCGCTCAGCCCTGAAGCCGTCGATCAGATGGAGCGGCTCGGCATCACGCGGGTGCCGGTCAACCATTTCCACGTCGCCGGATTTCGCTACACCCAGCTCAAGGACGCCGTTGCCCAGGCGGAGCGTCAGCGCGCCTTGAAATGAACGTGCGGACGATCCGCAAAACCGTGACCTTCGCCAGACCGTTCGTGCTCGGCGGGACCGGCGAGGTGTTTCCGCAGGGTGACTACGACGTGGAGACGGATGAGGAGCTGATCGAAGGCCTTTCCTTCGTCGCGTATCGCCGTGTCGCGACCTATGTGCGTCTGCACCCCCAAGCGGGCGGCGCCCGGACGATGACCGTCGATCCGGTCGAGTTCGACGCGGCTATGGCGCGCGACCTGCCGGGCGGGCGCGCCGAAGAAGAGGTCAAACCAGGATGTTGAAGCTGCCATGGTTGTCTTTCGTTCGGGGCTGTGTGCTCGGTGCGGTATTGGTAGGGTCGCTACCGGCCTGGAGCGCCGCCGCGCCGCTCCCTGAAAATGCGCGCGCAGCGAATTATGGGATGGGCTGGGAGTGCAAGCCGGGCTACCAGCGATCGGGCCCCAAAAGTTGCGTGGCCGTCGTCGTTCCGAAAAATGCTTACGCCACCAACGATACCTATGGCCGCGGCTGGGATTGCGATCGGGGCTTCCGGCACGTCGATGGCGCCTGCGCCGCCGTCACCGTGCCGGCCAATGCCTTTCTGAGCGCGGCCGGCGACGCCTGGGAGTGCGCGCGCGGCTATCGCGAAACCGGCAAGACCTGCGCCGTGATCGTCGTACCCCCGAACGGCCACCTTACCGACGTCGTCTACGGGTCCGGGTGGGGCTGTGATCGGGGGTACCGCGCCGAGGGCAGCGCCTGCCGGACGATCAAGGTACCGAAGAACGGCTACCTCACCACCGCCTCTTACGGCGCCCGCTGGCAATGCGAGCGGGGATACCGGGAGTCCGCGGACGCCTGCGTCAGCCTGCGCCTGCCCGGGAACGCCCATATCGATTACTCCGGAAATGCCTGGGAATGCGACAAGCCGTATCGCCGTCAGGAAGGCGGCTGCGTGCTGCCCAAACCCTGAACGAAAACAACGCCGTTGCCCGCAAGCAGAACCCGAAAACGTCCTCGCATCACAGGAGCGCCAGATGCCGCTCAGCTTTCCCAATACCAGCCGCTATCACGATTCCACGCGACGCTGTGTCCGGTTCATGGGGCATGACGACCTGCGCGAGGTTTCATTCGGCGTGAGCGAAGATGCCCTGCTGCGCATCGCCCCGCGCAACGAGCGCGGCGAGGACGGTTACCTCGATGCCTTCGATTTCAACCGCGAGCAGATCCTTCAGGTCGCAAGCAGAATGTACCGGCGGGGAAGCCAGGTCTGGTACACGCTGAACGCGTCGGATTTCTAGAACGACGGCGTCGACCCTGAGCGCCGCGCCGTCCGCGCCCGCCGAAAGACAACAGCGACATGCATTACGTCCTGACCTGGACGGGCGACGGCGACCAGCCGATGCTGGCCGACTTCCCGTCCGCCGAGGAAACGCTCAGATACGCGCGCGCCATCGGTGCGCCGGCTGTCGGCGTCAGCATTCTGGCGGCCGGGCAAACCCTCACCTTCGATGAGTTGCGGCGCATCGTCGTGGTTTCCCGCAGGGCCTGAATCATGGGCCGGAGATACGGCTTTCAGGCAGCCTCGGACTGGTCCGGCGTGAAGACGCTGTGGGTAATCGAGATCTGCGTTCCTTCAGGTCCGCTTGAGCTGCTCACCTTCGCATCGAGCTGATTGCTGAGCGCATCGACGAGGCTCGTTCCCAGTCCCGGCTTGTTGGCGTCCGTGGCGGGCTGCATGCCGCAGCCATTGTCGGATACGGACAGCCTCCACCCGGTTTCGTTGAGATCATAGGCAACGACGATCTCGGGGTCGGGGGTGTCCCGGACGAATGCATGCTTTAGCGAATTGATCACCAGTTCGGTGACGATCAGGCCAAGGCTGACAGCCTCATGCGACAGGGCGGTTCCGGCTTGGGCGAGAACCTTCAGCGCGACGGGCCGGTCGTCGCCGATCATCGAGGCCCCCAGGGTTTCGCACAGCCGCTTCAGGCAAGGCGCCAGTTCGATCGCGTCTCCGTGTCCGGAAGCCTGGAGCTGTTCCTGGACGGCGGCGACCGACATGACCCGTTGATGGGCGTCTCGAAGATGCAGCCGGGTTTCCTCCGACTGCACCTTGCGCGCCTTGAGCATCAGGATGCTGGCGATGATCTGCAGGCTGTTCGCGACGCGGTGCTGCATTTCCTGAAGCAGGACCTGGGACTGCCGCAGAAGTTCCTGCGAGAGGCGTTCCGCGGCCCGCCATTGGGTCACGTCCTCCATGGCGAGAAGGATCATCTGGTCGGCGCCTGTCGCGAAAAACACGGTCCGCGCGTTCAACAGCATGATGCGATGGCCCGCGCCCTCGAAGTCGTGCTCGACCTGGTAACCTTCCATGACGGAATGCTGCGGCAGGATCTGCTCGAGCAGTACCCGAAGCTCCGGAATGTCCCATTGGCCGTTGCCCAGCATGTAGACGGCGCGGCCTTCCACGTCTTTCCGGAGCATCTGGAACCTAGTGTAGAACGATCGGCTGGCGGCGAC
>JBKJNE010000216.1:0-10620 GCA_046596015.1 Alphaproteobacteria bacterium | reverse complement strand
GGTCACGCGGGCGCCATCATCTCCGGCGGCCGCGGCGGCGCGGAAGACAAGATCGAGGCCATGCGCTCGGCGGGCATCCGCGTGTCGGAATCCCCGGCGGCGCTGGGTACGACGCTGATGGAAATTCTGAAGGGCTGAACCGGAAGGGATCCGGCGGCCTGCGGTTATGAAAAGGGGCGCTGGTGAAAAGCCGGCGCCAGGCATGAGCATGGATCTGGATCCCGGACTGTCCGCCATTCTGAACGGCGCGAACGCGGCTTTCCTCGAAAGCCTGTACCAGCGCTACGAGCGCGACCCGAACGCGGTCGAGCCAGAGTGGCGCGGCTGGTTCGACGCGCTTACCAACGGCGCCGTCCGCACGGCCGGCGCCAATGGCGGTCCATCCTGGCAGCGCAAGGACTGGCCGCCGCTCGGCAATGGCGACATGACCGCCGCGCTCGATCCGGGCGCGCCAGCGCCCGCCGCCGCCAAGCCGAAGGGCAAGGGCGAGGCGGCCAGCCAGGAGCAGGTGCACGCCGCCGCCATCGACTCCATCCGCGCGCTCACGCTGATCCGGTCCTACCGCGTCCGCGGTCACCTGCACGCCAGGCTCGATCCGCTGGGTCTCGCGGTGTCGCCCGACCATCCGGAACTGGACCCGGAATCCTATGGTTTCACCGACAGGGACCTTGACCGGCCGATCTTCATCGACGCGCTCGGCCTCAAGACCGCGACCGTCAGGCAGATCGTCGAAATCCTGGAGCGCGTCTATTGCGGCTCCATCGGCGTCGAATACATGCACATCGCCGAACTGGAGGAGCGCGCCTGGATCCAGGAGCGCATCGAAGGCCACGACAAGTATGTGTCGTTCACCGACATGGGCAAGCAGGCCATCCTGCAGAAGGTGGTCGAGGCCGAGGGTTTCGAACAGTTCCTCAACGTCAAATACACCGGCACCAAGCGCTTCGGCCTCGACGGCGGCGAGGCGACGATCCCCGCGCTCGAGGCGATCATCAAGCGCGCCGGGGCGCTCGGTGTGCAGGAGATCGCCATCGGCATGCCGCACCGCGGCCGCCTGAACGTGCTGGCGACCGTGATGGCGAAGCCGTTCCGGGCGATCTTCAACGAGTTCCGCGGCGGCTCATCGACCCCTGACGAGGTCGAGGGCTCGGGCGACGTGAAGTACCATCTGGGCAGCTCGTCCGACCGCGAGTTCGACGGCAACACCGTCCACCTGTCGCTGTCGGCCAATCCGTCCCATCTCGAGGCGGTGGATCCGGTGGTCATGGGCAAGGTCCGCGCCAAGCAGGACCAGCGCGGCGACAAGGATCGCAGCCAGGTCATGGGCCTGCTCCTCCACGGCGACGCGGCGTTCGCCGGCCAGGGCCTGGTGCCCGAATGCCTCGGCCTCAGCCAGCTCAAGGGCTACCGCATCGGCGGCGTGATCCACTTCATCGTCAACAATCAGATCGGCTTCACCACCGCGCCGAAATATTCGCGCTCCTCGCCCTATCCGTCCGACGTGGCGCTGATGGTCGAGGCGCCGATCTTCCACGTCAACGGCGACGACCCGGAAGCCGTGGTGCACGTGGCCAAGCTCGCCACCGAGTTCCGCCAGCGGTTCAGGAAGGACGTGGTCATCGACATGTTCTGCTACCGCCGGTTCGGCCACAACGAGACCGACGAACCCATGTTCACCCAGCCGCTGATGTACCAGCGGATCAAGGACCAGCCGACGGTCACCCAGATCTATTCGAGGCGTCTCGCCGAGCAGGGACTGGTCGGCGAGGCCGAGTTCAAGCGCATGCAGGCCGAGTTCCGTGCCGTGCTGGAGATGGAGTTCGAGGTCGCCGAGTCCTTCAAACCCAACAAGGCCGACTGGCTGGAAGGCCGCTGGGCCGGCCTGAAGCGGGCGCGCGGCACCGTGCGCCGCGGCCGTACCGCCGAGGACGAGGATACGCTGCGCCGGCTGATCGAGGTGCTGACCACGGCGCCCACGGGCTTCAACGTGCACAAGACGCTGCAGCGGCAGCTCGATCGCAAGCGCGAGACGCTGGAAAGCGGCACCGGCATCGACTGGGCGACCGCCGAGGCGCTGGCCTTCGGCTCGCTGCTCGACGAGGGCTTCGACGTCCGCCTGTCGGGCCAGGATACCGGCCGCGGCACGTTCTCGCAGCGGCACGCGGTGTTTACCGACCAGGTCACCGGCGAGCGCTACACGCCGCTCGACCATGTGAGCGGCGAAGCCAGGTTCGAGGTCATCGACTCCATGCTGTCGGAAGCGGCGGTGATGGGTTTTGAATACGGCTACTCGCTGGCCGAGCCCAACTCCCTGGTGCTGTGGGAAGCCCAGTTCGGCGACTTTGCCAATGGCGCCCAGGTGATCATTGACCAGTTCGTCGCCGCCGGCGAGCTGAAGTGGCTGCGCATGAGCGGCCTCGTCCTGCTGCTGCCGCACGGCTTCGAGGGCCAGGGTCCCGAGCATTCCTCGGCGCGGCTCGAGCGTTATCTGCAGATGTCCGCCGAGGACAACTGGCAGGTCGCGAACTGCACCACGCCGGCCAACTATTTCCATGTCCTGCGCCGGCAGATGCACCGCGAGTTCCGCAAGCCGCTGGTGCTGATGACGCCCAAGAGCCTGCTGCGCCACAAGCTATGCGTGTCGCACCTGTCGGACATGGCGCGCGGCACCTCGTTCCACCGCATCATGCCGGACCATGCCCAGACCGAGAGCGAGGGCTACGGCAAGCTGAAGCCCGACGACGAGATCGCCCGCGTCGTGATCTGCTCGGGCAAGGTCTATTACGACCTGCTCGAGGAGCGCGAGGCGAAAAAGCTGAGCGACGTCTATCTGATGCGCGTCGAGCAGCTCTATCCGTTCCCCGGCGACTCCCTGCTGGAGGAACTGGAGCGCTTCCCGCACGCCAAGATCGTCTGGTGCCAGGAAGAGCCCCAGAACATGGGCGCCTGGACCTTCGTCGAGCCGTTCATCGAGAAGACGCTCGAGGATCTCGACCATTTCGTGAAGCGGCCTGTCTATGTGGGCAGGCCGGCGGCCGCGTCTCCGGCGACCGGCCTGCTGTCGCGCCACAAGGAGCAGCAGGCGCGGATCGTTCACGACGCGTTGATGGGTTAGGAAAAGGACAGGCCGCATGACTGACATCGTCGTCCCCGCGCTGGGTGAATCGATCACCGAGGCGACCGTCGCCAAGTGGTACAAGAAGCCGGGCGACGCGGTGGAACAGGACGAGCCGCTCGTCGAGCTGGAGACCGACAAGGTCGCCGTCGAGGTGAACGCGCCCGCTGCCGGCGTGCTGGGCGCGTTGCAGGTCAACGAGGGCGAGACCGTCCAGGTCGGCGCGGTGATCGGCAGCATCGGCAAGGCTGACGGCGCGGCACCGGCGCCGAAGGTCGAAGCCAAGCCGGAGCCCAAACCCGAAGCCAAGCCTGCGCCGAAGGCGGAGGCTGCCAGGCCGGCGCCGCCTGCCACCCCAGCGCCGCCCGAGTCGGAGGCCGCCACCGAAGAAGCCGTCTCCATGGCGCCGTCGGCCGCCCGGATGGTCGAGGAAGCCAAGCTCGATCCGGCGAAGATCGAGGGCACCGGCCGCGGCGGCCGCATCACCAAGGGCGACGTGCTCAAGCACATGGAAGCACCGGCCGCCACCGCGCCGGCCGCCCCTGTTTCAGCCGCGCCGCCGGCCGCCCGCGCCCCGGCGCCACCGCGCCAGCCGGGCGAGCGCGAGGAGCGGGTGCAGATGACCCGCCTGCGCAGGACGATCGCCACGCGGCTGAAGGAGGCGCAGAACACCGCCGCCATGCTGACCACGTTCAACGAGGTCGACATGAGCGCGCTGATCGCCATGCGCAATGAGTACCGCGACCTGTTCGAGAAGAAGCACGGCGTGCGCCTGGGCTTCATGTCGTTCTTCGCCAAGGCCTGCGTGATGGCGCTGCACGAGGTTCCCTCGGTCAACGCCGAGGTGGATGGCGATGCCATCATCTACAAGAACCACTACGACATCGGCGTGGCCGTGTCGGCGCCCAGCGGCCTGGTCGTGCCGGTGATCCGCGACGTGGACGCGCTCGGGCTCGCCGGCATCGAGAAGGCCATCGGCGAGATGGCGGCGAAGGCGAGGGACGGCAAACTCGCCCTGGCTGATCTGCAAGGCGGCACCTTCACCATTTCCAACGGCGGCGTATTTGGATCACTGATGTCGACCCCGATCCTCAACCCGCCCCAGTCCGGCATCCTCGGCATGCACAAGGTCCAGGACCGGCCCGTGGTGGTGGACGGCCAGATCGTGGTGCGGCCCATGATGTACCTTGCCCTGTCGTATGATCACCGTATTGTCGATGGGCGCGAGGCGGTCACCTTCCTGGTCCGCGTCAAGGAATGTCTCGAAGACCCGCACCGGATGCTGCTCGATCTGTAGCACTGGTCAGCGGGCAACGAATAAACGAGGGAAATCATGAGCGAATATGATGTTGTGGTGATCGGCGGCGGCCCCGGCGGATACATCGCGGCCATCCGTGCGGCGCAGAACGGTCTGAAGACCGCCTGCATCGAAGGGCGCGGCACGCTGGGCGGCACCTGCACCAATGTCGGCTGCATTCCCTCGAAGGCGCTGCTGCACGCATCCGAGGTGTTCGAGGACGCCAATCACAGCCATGCCAAGATCGGCGTCAAGGTCGGCAAGGTCGAACTCGATCTGCCCACCATGATGGCCTACAAGGACGACACCGTGAAGGGCCTGACCCGCGGCATCGAATTCCTGTTCAAGAAGAACAAGATCGACTACGTGAAGGGTTGGGGCGCCTTCAAGGACAAGAACACCATCGAGGTGAAGGCCGAGGACGGCACGGTCAGCACGGTGACGGCCAAGAACGTCATCATCGCCACCGGCTCGGAGCCGGCGTCGCTTCCCGGCATCGCCATCGACGAAAACCGCATCGTGTCCTCGACCGGCGCCCTCGCGCTGGCCGAGGTGCCCAAGCACCTGGTGGTGATCGGCGGCGGCGTCATCGGCCTGGAACTGGGCTCGGTGTGGGCGCGGCTGGGTTCCAAGGTCACGGTGGTCGAGTTCCTCGACCGCATCGTGCCGGGTGTCGATGACGAGGTCGCCAAGGAATTCGACAAGATCCTGCGCAAGCAGGGCTTCACCATCCGGACCGGCGCCAAGGTGACCAAGGTCGACCAGACCAATGCTGGCCTGAAGGTCACCGTCGAACCCGCCAAGGGCGGCGACGCCGAAGTACTCGAGGCGGACTATGTGCTCGTCTCGGTGGGCCGCAAGGCCTACACCAACGGCCTGGGCCTCGACACGGTAGGTGTCAAGGCGACCGACCGCGGCTTGGTGATCACCGACGACCACTGGCGTACCAACGTGCCCGGCATCTATGCGGTGGGCGATGTGATCGCCGGCCCCATGCTGGCCCACAAGGCCGAGGAAGAGGGCGCGGCGGTCGCCGACCTGATCGCCGGCAAGGTCGGCCATGTGAACTATAACGCTATCCCTAACGTGATCTACACCTCGCCGGAAGTGGCTTCGGTCGGCAAGACCGAGGAAGAGCTGAAGGCGGAGGGTGTCGACTACAAGGTGGGCAAGTTCCCGTTCATGGCCAACGCCAAGGCCAAGGTGGGCCTGCACACGGAGGGCTTCGTCAAGATCCTGGCGGATTCCAAGACCGACCGGGTGCTCGGCGTGCACATCATCGGCGCTGATGCGGGCAATCTGATCGCCGAAGCCGTGCTGGCCATGGAGTTCGACGCCTCGGCCGAGGACATCGCCCTCACCTGCCATGCCCATCCCACCCTGTCCGAATCCATGAAGGAAGCGGCCCTGGGCGTCTCGGGCCGGACGTTGAACTTCTAAACATCGGCGTCATTCCGGCGTGCGCGGAAATGACTAATAATTACAATAATTTATCCCTCGACCACGTCGAACGGGAATTCCTCGTAGGCGTAGTCGATGGTCAGTTCCTCGCCTTCCTGCAAATCCCGGGCGGCGTAGAGGCAGACGCACAGCCGCTCCCGGTCCAGCTCGAAGCGGCAATTGGGCTGGGCGCTGTGGTTGCAGAACGAGATTTCGCCGAACGCCACGGCGTATTGGGTGGTGTCGGCGTCGGGCGTCCAGTCGAAGACGTAGTGGCGCATCAGGCCCTCGTCGACATGGGCGGTCTGCTCGGGCGGCAGCACCAGCACGCTGGCCGAGGTCACCAGTTCGCGTGCCGCGATGTCGGTGCCGGCGAACAGGCCGCGCCCACCAAGGCGCGACGGGCCGACGTAGAGCCCGTTCGATCGTGCCAATTTGTGTGTCATGCCGTCCCTCAGCCCGCGCGCGGATGCGCCGCATCATAAATCGAAAGCAGCCGCGCCGTATCCACCTCGGTGTAGTGCTGGGTGGTGGACAGGGATGCGTGGCCCAGCAGCTCCTGGATGGTGCGCAAATCGCCGCCCGAGGCCAGCAGGTGGGTGGCGAAGGAATGGCGCAGCGCGTGCGGCGTGGCCGAATCGGGCAGGCCCAGCGCGCCGCGCAGCATGCGGATGCGCTGCTGGATGATGCCGGGGTTGAGCTGCTTGCCGCGCACGCCGATGAACAGCGGGCCGTCGGGCTCCAATGTGAACGGGCAGGCGGCCACATAGGCGGCGATGGCGCCGCGCACCACCGGCAGCACCGGAACGAGGCGCTGCTTGCCGCCCTTGCCCCTGACGACCATGGACTGCCCGGCCGGCGCCTCGCGGCGCTTCAGGCCCAGCGCCTCGGAGATGCGCAGGCCGCAGCCATAGAGCAGGGTGATGATGGCGGTGTCCCGGTCGGCGACCCAGGGCTCGTCGCTCAGCGAGCCGACCTCGTCGACGACGGCGAGGGCGCTGTCCACCGACAGCGGGCGCGGCACCGAATGGGGGATTTTCGGGGTCGAGACGGCCTGCACCGCGCCGTTGGCCAGGATGCCGGCGCGCCCGAGGAAGCGGTAGAAGCTGCGCACCGCCGACAGCGCCCGCGCCGACGAGCGCGACGACTGGCCCCCCTTGCGGCGGGTCGCCAGCCAGGCGCGGAAGTCAGGCACGCCCAGGCCTTCGAGCATGGGCTTGCTGACCGGGCCGCCGTGATGGCGCTGCAGGAAGGCGAAGAAATCCTGCAGGTCGCGCAGGTAGGAGGTCAGGGTGTTGCCGGCGAGGCGGCGTTCGCTCGCCATGTGCCGGACCCAGTCGCGGGCCAGCGGCGCGGCCGTGTCGTCGGCGGCGAGGGAGGCGAGAAGCCGCTCGACCAGCTCCCTGGCGACCGCCTCCCTGGCGATCAGCTCTCCGGCCGCGACCACCGCGTCGCCTGCGGCGCCTGGCTCTGGGGCAGCAGCTGCCGAAGGCGCACCTCCAGCACGTCGCCCAGGAAGCGCACGAGCTGGGTGGCGTGGCCGGCCTCGAACGTCGCCGGGTCGCGGTCGCCGAGCGCGAGCACGCCCGACAGCTTGGTGCCCAGCTCCAGCTTCACCATTGCCTGGGAACGGATCAGGCTGGTGGCCGGTCCGAAGAACTCCTCCGACTCCTCGCGCAGCGGTCCCAGGTTCACGGTCTGGCCGGGCGCGAACGGGCTTTCCAGCAGCATGGCCGGCAGCAGCAGCACCGACTCCATCTTGCGCTCGGGCCACACGCTGCGGTGGTCGAGGCACAGCACCGCCACGTCCACGTGCAGATAGTCGTGCAGCTCGCGGCTGATGAACCAGGCCAGCTCGTCGAAGCTGTTGGCGCGGATCAGGCCCACGGTCGCCTCGTGCACCTGGTGCTGGCTGGCCAGGTTGCCGCGCGAGGTCTCGACCAGCGCGTCCCGGTCGGCGGTGCGCTGCGACAGGGTGCCGCGCAGCCGGTCGATCAGGTGGCGCTGGAAGTCGACGACGCCGGTGTCTTTCTCGGCGGCGCCCGGCAGCAGCTCGGCCAGCACGTCCGGGTGCTTGTCGAGCCAGGCGAGAACCGAGTCCTTCGTGTGCTTGGCGCCGGCCATGGCTCAGCCGATCTTCTGGCCGGTCTTCGCCCAGTCGGCGAGGAACGCCTGAAGGCCCGCGTCGGTCAGCGGATGCCTGACGAGCTGGCGCAAGGTCGCCGGCGGGATGGTGCAGACGTCGGCGCCGATCAGCGCGGCGCGCAGCACATGGGTCGGGTTGCGCACGCTCGCCACCAGGATCTCGGTGCTGAACGAATCATAGTTGTCGTAGATCTGGCGGATGTCGTTGATCAGCGCCATGCCGTCCTGGGAGATGTCGTCGAGCCGGCCGACGAAGGGCGAGATGAAGGTGGCGCCCGCCTTGGCGGCCATCAGCGCCTGGACCGCGGAGAAGCACAGGGTGACGTTGACCATGGTGCCGTTCGACGTCAGGTGCCGGCAGGCCTTCAGGCCGTCGATGGTCAGCGGCACCTTCACCGTGATGTTGTCGGCGATGGTGGCGAGCTTCTCGCCCTCTTCGATCATGCCCCTGGCGTCGGTGGCGGTGACCTCGGCGCTCACCGGGCCATCGACCACGGCGCAGATGTCGCGCAGGATGTCGTTGAAGTCCCGTCCGGCCTTGGCGACCAGCGTCGGGTTCGTCGTCACGCCGTCCAGCAAACCGCTTTCGGCGAGATCGCGAATCTCCGCGATGTCGGCGGTGTCGACGAAGAACTTCATGAAGGGTATTCCTCGGTTCGGTTGTTGGGCCCCGTGGGGCGATTCTAGGAGAGGCGCAGGACGCTGCCAAGGCCGCATCCCATCAAAAGTGATTCGCCGGAGCCTGTGAGGTCGCGGGCTACCGCGACCGTGCGCGTGCTTCTGCCGCTGGGGCTCGACCTAGCATACGACTACCTGCCTCCGCCAGCGACGAACCTGCGGCCCGGCGATTTCGTCGAGGTGCCGCTGGGCACCAGGCGGCGCGTCGGCGTGGTGTGGGACGCGGATTCCACCGCGCTGCCCTCCGATCCGGGCAAGCTGCGCACGGTTCACGCAAGGCTGGACCTCCCGCCGCTGCCCGCGTCCACGCGGCGGTTCATCGACTGGGTGGCGCGCTACACCATGGCGCCGCTGGGATCGGTGCTGCGCATGGCGATCGCCACGCCCGCGCTGTTCCAGCCGTCGCGGCCGGTGATCACCTACGCGCTGACCGGCGTGGAGCCCGAACGCATCACCGGCGCGCGCCAGCGGGTGATCGACGTGCTGCGGGACGGGCCGCCGCGCACGGCCGCCGACATCGCCGAGGCCGCCGCGGTCAGCGACGGCGTGGTGCGTGGGCTGGCCGGGCAGGGCGTGCTCGACGCCATCGAGAACGACGCCGACGCGGGTTACATGGAGCCGCCGCCCGATCCGGACACGCCCGGCCCGGTGCTGTCGGCGGATCAGCACGCCGCCGCCGCGACCCTTGCCGGCAGGATCGGCGGCGGCTTCGCCGCGGTGCTGCTCGAAGGCGTCACCGGCTCGGGCAAGACCGAGGTCTATTTCGAGGCCATCGCCGAGGCCTTGCGCCGCGATCCCGGCGGACAGGTGCTGGTGCTGGTGCCCGAGATCGCGCTGACCAACCAGCTGCTCGACCGGTTCGAGACCCGGTTCGGCGCACGGCCCATGGCCTGGCATTCGGACCTGACCGGCCGGGCGCGGCGCGCCGCCTGGATGGGCGCGGCCTCGGGCGCGGCGCGGGTCGTCGTCGGCGCCCGCTCGGCGCTGTTCCTGCCGTTCCGGTCGCTGTCGCTGGTCGTCGTCGACGAGGAGCACGACGCCGCCTACAAGCAGGAGGAGCAGGTGATCTACCACGCCCGCGACATGGCGGTGGTACGCGCCTCGCTGATGACGTGCCCGGTCGTGCTGGTGTCGGCGACGCCGTCGCTGGAGACCATGGTCAACTGCTGGACCGGCAAATACGAGCGGGTCCACCTGCCGACGCGCCATGGCGGCGCGACCATGCCGCTGATCGAGGCGGTCGACATGCGCCGCGAGGACACCGCGCGCGGCCGCTGGATCTCGCCGCGGCTGGAGGCCGACCTGCGCGCCAACCTGGAAGCGGGCGAGCAGTCGCTGCTGTTCCTCAACCGGCGCGGCTATGCGCCCGCCGCCATCTGCAGGGCCTGCGGCAACCGGGTAATGCGCGAGAACTGCTCGGCGCCGCTGGTGGTCCACCGCTTCGGCAACCGGCTGCAGTGCCACCACTGCGATTTCACCATGCCGATGCCGAAGCAGTGCCCTAAATGCGGCGCGCAAGGCACCATCGTGGCCTACGGCCCGGGCGTGGAGCGCCTCGCCGAGGAAGTGGAAGCACTGTTCCCGGGAGCGCGGGTCGCCATCATGGCCAGCGACACGGTGCGTACCGCGCGGGAGGCGCAGGCCTTCATCGACCGGATCGAGAAGCACCAGCTCGACATCGTCATCGGCACCCAGCTGGTCACCAAGGGCCACCATTTCCCCATGCTGACGCTGGTCGGCATCGTCGACGCGGACCTGGGCCTGTCCGGCGGCGACCTGCGGGCGGGCGAGCGCACCTACCAGCAGCTCTGGCAGGTGGCGGGCCGGGCGGGGCGCGCCGAGCGGCCGGGCCGGGTGCTGGTGCAGACCTACATGCCCGAGCATCCGGTGATGCAGGCGCTGATCGGCGGCGACGGCCCGGCGTTCTACCGCAACGAGGCCGCCG
>JBKJNE010000208.1:0-2630 GCA_046596015.1 Alphaproteobacteria bacterium | reverse complement strand
CGTCAAGTATAATATCGCCAAAATTTTACCTTGGGATTGATGAACCGGCCGACCAGGCCGGTGAAGTGCATCGGCGCGCTCAGTACGCCCAGGCACAGGCAGTCCGCACCCTGGTCGGCGACCGGCTTATGGCGGACCGAACCGTCGCAGATCTGGAACGCGCCGGGTCCATAATGTCCGGATTCGTCGTGGAACGACCCGGCCAGCACCACGGTATATTCCATGCCGTGATGGGTGTGGTGCAGCACGCCGTGGCCGCCCCTGATATGCAGCAGCGTCGCACGGTGGCTCCTGTCGGCGAGCGGCAGCACCGCCTCGCGCACGTTCCGGCCCCATTCCCGCCACCGCAGGCCGTCCAGCCCCCGGGGCGCGTAACGCCATAGCGGCGCGGGCAACAGGCGGCGGGTCTCCTCGTCCGGCGGCGGCAGGATCGCCGGCGCGCCGGCCTCGCTGTCCAGCCTGTCGAGCGTGGTGGCCAGCAGGCCGTCGGACAGCGCCTCGGGATCGATCCCGTCGAACAGGGCGCCGCCGGCTGCCTCCAGCAGCCGCATGTCGGTCCGCGCGGCCGGGTCCATGGCCAGCTTGGTGGCGACGGCGAGCGCCGCGCCTTCCGGCAGCGCGCCGCTCGCATAGTCCAGCAGCAGCAGGTCCAGGTCGGCGGTCATGGCTTGTGCTCCGCGACCATGCCGCGCAGCCGGGCGAGCGCCAGCCGGATGCGGGACTTCACCGTACCCAGCGGCAGGCCCAGTTCGGCGGAGATGTCGCCGTGGGACTTGTCCTCGAAGAACGCCAGATGCAGAACCTGGCGCTGCTCGGCGGGCAGCAGGGCGATGGAGCCGCGCAGATCCGCCGACGCCTGCGCCAGCGCCAGCCGCGCGTCCGCCGCGGGCTCCTGCTCGATCGCGGCGAGGTCGAGCGGATCGATCTCGGGCCGCACCTGGCGGCGCAGCATGTCGATGCGCTTGTTGCGGGCGATGGTGAAGATCCAGGTCGACAGGGCGGCCCGCGCGGGGTCGAACTGCTCCGCCTTGTTCCAGACGGTGATCATGGCTTCCTGGGCGATTTCCTCGGCGGTCTCGGAGTCGGCGCCGCCGCGCAGCATGAACGCCTTCAGGCGCGGCGCGAAATGGCCGAACAGCTCGATGAAGGCGCTCCGGTCACGGTGGCGCGCGATCGCCAGCACCAGCGCTTCGAGACGTCTGGCCTGTTCGGGGGACGTAACGGCCCGTTGCTGCATGCCTCCGGCTCTTCCTGTGCGCCGCCAGGGTGCGCGCGCCCGGCCGATGGTAGTGACTGCGATCGCCTGTGTCATCTTCGCCTCATTCTGCGCCCTGTCATACGCGCATGGCGGCCCGGCGGATCAACAGGCACCTTTTTGCCGGACTTGGCGTTATGTCCTGTCGATCCGAAACGCAGACAAGGGCCGGGCATGGACCGTGTGAACGATTTCTGGACGCTGACGGTGGACGTGTGGAACCACGGCCTGCTCGGCACCACCATGGGCGACATCCTGATCGCTATCGCGATCGTGGTGGTGGCGGTGTTCGCGCGGCGGCTGTTCTCCTACGTGGTCCTCGCCAACCTGAAGCGGGTGACCGCGCGTACCCAGAACCGCTTCGACGACGTGGTGCTGGAGGCGATCGCGCCGCCGCTCCGGCTGGTGCCGGTCATCCTGGGTCTGTACCTCGCGTTCCGCTTCCTCGATCCATCACCGAAATACTGGGTGACGCTCGAACTGATCATCCGTTCGCTGGTGGCGTTCACCATCTTCTGGGCCATCCACCGCGCCATCTTGCCGCTCAGCAAGGCGATCCAGCCGCTGCAGGACGTGCTCGGCGCGGCCACGGTCGACTGGGTGGTCAAGGCCGTGCGTCTGGTCATCGCCTTCATCGGCGTGGCCATCGTTCTCGAGATGTGGGGCATCCAGGTGGGCCCGCTGCTCGCCGGCCTCGGCCTGTTCGGCGTCGCCGTGGCGCTGGGCGCGCAGGATCTGTTCAAGAATCTGATCGCCGGCATGGCGATCCTCAGCGAGAAACGCTTCAACAAGGGCGAGACCGTCTCGGTCGATGGGTTGGAAGGCACGGTGGAGACCATCGGTTTCCGCTCGACCTCGATCCGCCGCGGCGACAAGGCGCCGGTGTTCCTGCCCAACTCCAGGCTGGCCGACGGCGCCGTCGCCAATCTCAGCCGCTTCACCGCGCGGCAGATCAACTGGAAGATCAGCCTGGATCACCGCGTGACCGTGGCCGGGCTGCGCGCCGTGCGGCAGGCGATCGAGAGCTACATCAAGGGCAACGAGGCGTTCTCGAAAGACGACGTGACCGTGCGGATCGACAGCCTCACCACCGGCAGCATCGACATGACCGTGCAGTGCTTCACCGCCACGCCCAATGGCGCCGCATGGCAACTCGCCAAGGAGGAGCTGGCCCTGCGCATCAAGGAGATCGTCGAGGAGGAAGGCGCCAGTTTCGCCTCGCCGACCCAGGCGCTGACGCTGACCACAGACAAGCCGCTCGCGGACGAGGAGGACGGCGTTCCCGGCCTTCAATCATCGACGCCTCAGCGGAACCCGGCGCCGAACTGACCGGGCTTGACAATTCTTTGTATATCTCCATATATCAGTACAGATA
>JBKJNE010000463.1:0-4095 GCA_046596015.1 Alphaproteobacteria bacterium | reverse complement strand
AGCCGGTTGCCGTCGGTGACGAAGCAGCGCCGCCTCAGGCTCCGCCCGCGCGCCACCACCCGTGCCGCCGGATGCAGATGGCCAGCGACCTCGCCCTGCTGGCCGCCGGGCTGCGGCAGGTGCCGGAACACCAGCGGCCCGCAGGCGAGCGTGGCGACGCACCAGCCGCCCAGATCCTCCGGCGGCTCGGGATCGTGGTTGCCCTCGACCCAGTACCACTCGTGATCGGCGGTGAGCGCCCTGATGCGGGCGATGTCGTCGGCCGACAGCCGGCCCGCCGCGCCCAGGTCGTGGAAGCTGTCGCCCAGCGCAATCACCGTCTTGGGCCGGTATCGCGCGCAGGCCGCCTCGAGCCGCGACAGGGTCTCGCGGGTGTCGTAGGGCGGCAGCAGCACGCCGCGCCTCGCCGCGAACGACGAGCCCTTCTCGAAATGGAGGTCGGCTACGGCCAGCAGCCGCTCTTCCGGCCACCAGGCCGCGCCCGAGCGGTCGAACACCAGCCCGGCGCCATTCACCGAGGCCATCGCCAGTTCGTTCGGGGCCGTCGCTTCAGCCATTCAGTATCTCCATGAACTCGTCCGCCACTTCGGACAACAAATCCTCGTTCGCCTCGCCGCCGATGGATTCCTTGCCGATCTCCATCATCAGCGGCACCGCCAGTGGCGAGATCTGCGCCAGCGTGCGGTGCAGGATGCGCCCGGCGGGCCGTATCCGCTCCAGCAGCCGGCGCATGCGCGCCAAATCCAGCAGGCCCGCCGAGACATCGTCGCGTGTCGCCTGCAACAAGATATGGTCGGTCTCGTGCCGTCCCAACACCTCGTAGATCAAATCCGAGTTCACCATCATCTGCCGGCCGGTCTTCTCGTGGCC
The DNA here is from genome assembly GCA_046596015.1 of Alphaproteobacteria bacterium. Taxonomy (GTDB): domain Bacteria; phylum Pseudomonadota; class Alphaproteobacteria; order SMXS01; family SMXS01; genus RI-34. The sequence continues at coordinate 3,225 of JBKJNE010000463.1, read as the reverse complement.
CGGATGGCGGCGGTCGATCAAGCCGGCGATGGTGGCGCAGGTGCGGAAGGTGCGCTTCAGCAGGTTGGACTCCGCCATCCAGGCGTCGAGCCCGTCGCCGACGCCCTCGTCGGAGAACAGCGCGTGCATGTCCAGCCGCGACATGTCGCCCAGCGCCCATACCGTCAGCGCATAGTCGTTGGCCATGAAGCCCATGGGCCGCATGCGCAGCTTCTCCAGCCGCTGGGTCAGCAGCATGCCGAGCGTCTGGTGTGCGAGACGCCCCTCGAACGGATAACAGGCCAGGTAGTGGCGCGAGCCGCGCGGAAAGGTCTCGACCAGCATCTGCTCGGCCTTCGGGATCGACGACTTCGCGCGCTGCAAATCCAGCCACCAGCTTACCTGGCCGGGCAGGAGGCGCCACTGCTCCGGATCGGCCAACAGGGCGCGGACGCGAGCGGCGAGGAACGTCGACAGCGGGAACTTGCCGCCCTGGTAGGACGGCACCATGGGCTCCTTGTCGTCGGTCTTCGAGGCATAGGCCTCGTTCTCGGCCATGCCCTCGAAGCGCCAGACCTGGCCGGCGAACAGGAAGGTGTCGCCCGGGCGGAGCTGCTCGATGAACCACTCCTCGACCTCGCCGATGTGGAAGCCGGCGCGGCCGACCGGCTTGCCCGCCACATGGGTGACCGTGGGCGCGGTGCCGGTCTTCCTGCCCTTGCCGCCGCGTTTGATGGAGCGGAGCTTGATCATGGGCGCTTCGACGATGGTCCCCACGTTCAGCCGGTACTGCTGCGCGGCCTTGCGCGAGGCGATGGTGTAACGGCCGTCCTGCAGCCGCTCCAGCTTGTGGTACTGCTCGTAGCGGCGCAGGGCATAGCCGCCTGTTGCCGCGAAATCCACCACCCGCTCCACGGTCTGGCGGTCCAGATGGGCGTAGGGCGCGGCGGCGGTGATCTCCGCGTACAGCGTGTCCATGTCGAACGGTTCGGCACAGCCGCGGCCGACCACGTGCTGGGCGAGCACGCCGAGTCCGCCCGGACGCGGCAGGTCGCCGTCCTGGATACCTTCCATGATCGCCTGCTTCGCCGCCACGCATTCCAGCACCTCGAACCGGTTGGTTGGCACGAACAATGCCTGGGATGGCTCGTCCAGCCGGTGATTGGACCGGCCGATACGCTGCATCATGCGCGACGATCCCTTGGGCGCGCCGAGCTGGATGACCAGGTCGATGGCGCCCCAGTCGACGCCCAGCTCCAGGGTCGAGGTGCAGACTACCGCGCGCAGCCGGCCGAGGGTCATGGCCTGCTCGACCCTGCGGCGCTGCTCCACCGACAGCGAGCCGTGATGCAGCGCGATCGGCAGGTTCTCGTCGTTCAGTTGCCACAGCGCCTGGAAGCTGGCCTCGGCCTGCGAGCGCGTGTTGACGAACAGCAGCGCCGAGCGCACCGCCTTGATCGCCGCCATGATATCGGGCATGGCGTAGGCGCCGCGGTGTCCGGCCCACGGGATGCGCTCGCGGGTGCGCAGGATGGCGACGTCGGGCGCCGCGCCCGGATCGGCCACCACCAGGTCGGCCATGCGCTCGTGGCCGGGAAACTGCGGCACCAGGTAGCGCCGCAGCCGGTCCGGATCGGCGACGGTGGCGGACAGGCCGACCCGGCGCGCCTGCGGGGCGAGGCTCGCAAGCCGGCCGAGACCCAGGGCCAGCAGGTCGCCGCGCTTGGTGTTCTCGATGGCGTGCAGCTCGTCGAGCACGATGGTGCGCAGGCCGCCGAACAGGTCGCCCGCGTCCTTGTGCGACAGCAACAGGGCGAGTTGCTCGGGCGTGGTCAGCAGAATGTCCGGCGGATCGCGGCGCTGACGCTGGCGCTTCTCGATCGGCGTGTCGCCGGTGCGGGTCTCGATCCGCACGCCCAGCTTCATCTCCTTCGACGGCGTCTCCAGGTTGCGGGCGATGTCGACGGCGAGCGCCTTGAGCGGCGAGATGTAGAGCGTGTGCAGCCCGCGTCGGCGCTTGGCGGGCGGCCCCTGCAATTCATGGTAAAGCTCGATCAGCGGCGGCAGGAACCCGGCCAGCGTCTTGCCAGCGCCCGTCGGCGCGACCAGCAGCGCCGAGCGTCCCGCCTCCGCCAGGTCGAGCAGCTCCTGCTGGTGCCGCCGGATCGCCCAGCCGCGCGCGGCGAACCAGTCCCGGAAGGCGGGCGGCAGCGACACGGGAAGCGGGTGCGACGAATCCATATTGTGAATCTAGCCGAACGGAACATAATAAGAACAGGAAGATTCGAAACCGGCTGTTTCCGATGGACTATTACATATTACGTAATACATACTAGGCGCAACATCGTGATCCGAAGCTTCAAGGACAGGGATAGCGAGGCAGTTTACCGGGGCGAGTTCGTCCCAAGGTTTCGGTCGATTCAGAAGGTCGCCCTCCGCAAGCTGGATATGATCAACGCCGCTGGGGCGCTGAAGGATCTGCTGGCACCGCCAAACGACCGGCTTGAAGCTCTCAAGGGAGACCGAAAGGGTCAGCACAGCATCCGCGTCAACGACCAGTACCGTATCTGTTTCGAGTGGCTGGGAGATGGCCCCCACAACGTCGAGATCGTCGACTATCACTGAGAACCGACCATGCGCGTAACCACACCACCAGGCGAAGTGCTCAAGGAAGAGTTCATGGAGCCGCTCGGGCTTTCCGCGAACATGCTGGCGCGCCAGCTCGACGTCCCGCCGAACCGCATCACGGCGATCATCAACGGGACGCGGTCGGTGACCTCGGATACGGCGCTGCGGCTGGCGCAGGCCTTCGGCACGACACCGGAATTCTGGCTGAACCTGCAGATGTCCCATGACCTGTCTGCCGCGCGCGCCGCGGCCGAGGAGACAATCCGGCAGACCGTGCGTCCCTTCGCGGAGCCAACGGCGCGCTAGGCGTGTTATAGGCTGATGAAAACCTTTACCGACATCGTCTGCCCGACGCCGAAGGGGCTCTACTGCCCGCCCGGCGATTTCTATATCGACCCGACGCGCGCGTCCGACCGGGCCGTGGTGACGCACGGGCATTCGGACCATGCCCGCGCCGGGCACGGCTCGGTGCTGGCGACGAAGGAGACGCTCGCCATCATGGCCGCGCGCTACGGCGCGGACTTCACCCCGTCACGGCAGGCGGCGCGCTATGGCGAGCGCCACAAGATCGGCGACGCCACCGTGTGGCTGTCGCCGGCCGGGCACGTGCTGGGCAGC
>JBKJNE010000236.1:0-4755 GCA_046596015.1 Alphaproteobacteria bacterium | reverse complement strand
CCGTGCGCGGGCGGCGCGGTCTATTCGCCCGCGATGACCGACTTCATCTTCATGGTGAAGGACACGTCCTACATGTTCGTCACCGGCCCCGAGGTGGTGAAAACCGTCACCCAGGAGACCGTGACCCAGGAGCAGCTCGGCGGCGCCATCACCCACACCACCAAGTCGTCGGTCGCCGACCTCGCCTTCGAGAACGATGTGGAAGCGCTGCTGCAGACGCGCCGCTTCTTCGACTTCCTGCCGCTGAACAACAAGGAAAAGCCGCCGGTGCGCGAGACCTACGACCGCGCCGACCGCATCGAGACGTCGCTGGACACGCTGATCCCCGACAATCCGAACAAGCCCTACGACATGCACGAGCTGATCTCCAAGGTCGTCGACGAAGGCGACTTCATGGAGGTGCAGCCCAAGTTCGCCGGCAACATCCTCACCGGCTTCGGCCGCATCGAGGGCTCGACCGTCGGCATCGTCGCCAACCAGCCCATGGTGCTGGCCGGCTGCCTCGACATCGACAGCTCGCGCAAGGCCGCGCGCTTCGTGCGGTTCTGCGACGCCTTCAACATCCCGATCGTCACCTTCGTCGACGTGCCGGGCTTCCTGCCGGGCACGGCGCAGGAATATGGCGGCATCATCAAGCACGGCGCCAAGCTGCTGTTCGCGTTCGGCGAGGCCACGGTGCCGAAGGTCACCGTCATCACCCGCAAGGCCTATGGCGGCGCCTATGACGTCATGAGCTCCAAGCACCTGCGCGGCGACGTGAACTATGCCTGGCCCACCGCCGAGATCGCGGTGATGGGCGCCAAGGGCGCGGTCGAGATCATCTTCCGCAAGGACATCGGCGACCCGGAAAAGATCGCCGAGCACACCAGGAACTACGAGGCGCGCTTCGCCAACCCGTTCGTGGCGGCGAGCCGGGGGTTCATCGACGAGGTGATCATGCCGCACTCCACGCGGCGCCGGATCGCCAACTCGCTGCGCATCCTGAAGAACAAGGACGTGCGCAACCCCTGGAAGAAACACGACAACCTGCCGCTCTAAGGCCAGGGGAGGAAGCCCATGCTGTTCGACAAGATCCTCATCGCCAACCGCGGCGAAATCGCCTGCCGCGTGATCAAGACCGCCCGCAAGCTGGGCATCTCCACGGTCGCCGTCTACTCGGATGCCGACCGCGACGCGCTGCACGTGCAGATGGCCGACGAGGCGATCCATATCGGCCCGTCGCCCGCGTCACAGTCCTATCTGGTGATCGACAAGATCATGGACGCGGTCAAGCGCACCGGCGCGCAGGCGGTGCATCCGGGCTATGGCTTCCTGTCGGAGAACACCAAATTCGCCGACGCGCTGAAGGCGGCGGGCGTCGCCTTCATCGGACCCAACCCGCACGCCATCTTCGCCATGGGCGACAAGATCGAATCCAAGAAGCTGGCGATCGCGGCCGGCGTCAGCACCGTTCCCGGCTATATCGGCGTGATCAAGGACGAGGCGGAAGCCGCCAGGATCGCGTCCGAGATCGGCTATCCGGTCATGATCAAGGCCTCGGCCGGCGGCGGCGGCAAGGGCATGCGCATCGCCTTCAACGATGCCGAGGCGCGCGAGGGCTTCACCTCGGCCAGCAACGAGGCGCGCTCGAGCTTCGGCGACGACCGCGTGTTCGTCGAGAAATTCATCGAGGAGCCGCGCCACATCGAGATCCAGGTGCTGGGCGACAAGCACGGCAACGTGATCTATCTGGGCGAGCGCGAATGCTCGATCCAGCGCCGCCACCAGAAGGTGATCGAGGAGGCGCCGAGCCCGTTCCTGACGCCCGAGTTGCGCAAGGCCATGGGCGAGCAGGCCGTGGCGCTCTCCAGGGCGGTGAACTACGACAGCGCCGGCACCGTCGAGATGATCGTCGGCCAGGACGGTCGCTTCTATTTCATGGAGATCAACACGCGCCTGCAGGTCGAGCATCCGGTGACCGAGCTGGTGACCGGAGTCGATCTGGTCGAGCAGATGATCCGCTCGGCCGCCGGCCTGCCGCTCAACCTCACCCAGGACGACGTGAAGATGACCGGCTGGGCGGTGGAGAGCCGCCTCTATGCCGAGGATCCGCTGCGCAACTTCCTGCCCTCCATCGGCCGCATCACCCGCTACGAGCCACCGGCCGAGACCGACGGCGTCCGTATCGACACCGGCATCTACGAGGGATCGGAGATCAGCATGTTCTACGATCCCATGATCGCCAAGCTGTGCACCTACGCGCCGACCCGCGCCGAGGCCATCGAGCGCATGCGCGTGGCGCTCGACGAGTATTATCTGCGCGGCATCTCGCACAACATCTCGTTCCTGTCGGCGGTGATGGCCCATCCGCGCTTCAAGGAAGGCCGGCTGTCGACCAACTTCATCGCCCAGGAATATCCCGACGGCTTCCACGGCGCGCCGCTGACGCCGCATGCCCGCGACGGCCTGATCGGCGTGGCGACGGTGGTCCATGCGCTGTCGGCGGCCCGCGAGGCGACCATCTCGGGCCAGCTGCCGCACTGGACGCCGTCCGAGGCCAGGGACTGGGTGGTCGGCATCGAGGGCGAGACCCACGATGCCCGCATCGCCACGGCCACCGCCGGCTGGGACGTGTTCCTCGACGGCCGGTTCGTCAACCTGCAGTCCAACTGGAAGCCCGGCCAGCCGGTGTTCAAGGGCCTGCTGAACGGCGTGCCGTTCGGCGTCGAGGTGGACCGGCTGACCGACGGCTATTTCCTGACCCATGACGGCTCGTTCGTGAAGGTCACCGTCCGCTCGCCGCTGGTCGCGAAATACGCCGCGCTGATGCCGGTGAAGGTGCCGCCGGACACGTCGAAACTGCTGCTCTGCCCGATGCCCGGCCTGATCGTCACGGTCGCCGTGGAGGAGGGCGAGGAAGTGTTCCCCGGCCAGACGCTCGCCACCGTCGAGGCGATGAAGATGGAGAACATCCTGCGCGCCGAGAAACAGGCCAGGGTCTCCAGGATCCACGCCAGGCCCGGCGACAGCATGGCCGTCGACCAGGTGATCATGGAATTCGAGTGAGGCCGTGAGCCGCACCGTCAAATCCCGCATCCGCGGCCGTGTCCAGGGCGTCGGCTTCCGGATGTGGGTGCTGCGCGAGGCGACCAGGCGCGGCCTCAGGGGTTGGGTCCGCAACCGGGCCGACGGCAGCGTCGAGGCGCTGTTTTCCGGCGACAACGAGCAGGTCGTCGAGATGATGATGGCCTGCTATCTGGGACCGCCCGGCTCGAAGGTCTCCGAGGTGATGTCCGATCCCAGCAAGGACGATCCCGGCCCCGGCTTCGAGATCCGCGAGACCGCCTGATCGGTTTCGCGATCGCCTTGAGCGGCGGCATGAGTTGTGCCACCGTTCGGCCCATCGATCTGATCACATTGTCAGGATACCCGGGGCCTTCGGAATGACCGCGATCGGACCAAAGCAACGCCGCTCCCAGGCCGAACGGTCGGCCGCCTCGTCCGCGGCGATCCTGAACGCCGCGGTGGAGCTGTTCTTCGAGGAAGGCACGCGCGCGTCCATGGTCGAGATCGGCCGCCGCTCGGGCTTCAGCCACGGGCTGGTGATGGCCAGGTTCGGATCCAAGGACGGCCTGATCTCGGCCGTCACCTCGGAAATCCATCGCCGGTTCCGGGCCGAGGTGTTCGAGACGCTGCGCGATACCAGGGGCTTCGACGCGCTGACCAGGTTCATTGACGCCTATTGCGCGTCGCTGATGAGCAAGTCCCTGAGCACCAATGCGTTTTTCGTGCTGCTGGGCGAGGCGCTGGGACCGAACCCGGTGATCCGCGAGACCTTTGTGGAGGTCGACCTGATGTTTCGCGAAATTCTGACCCGCATGATCGACGAGGCGAAGGAGGACGGCCACATCGGGGCCGGATTGCCGACGGCCTCGCTCGCCGTGCTGCTGGTCGGCATGCTGCGCGGCATCGGCATCCAGTCGCGCTTCAATCCGGGCGCCGTCGATATCGGGGCCGCTAAGGATACTGCGCATGGGCTGTTGAAGGCTGCCTTTCGCCCTTGAGCCGAGGGCGATGGCCGGGCCTTTACAGGACCGCCTGTTCGAGAAAAGCGGACGGCCTTGACTTTTATATACGTCCATATAGAAACTTGAGGCGGAGACAGGGGAGTTTCCGCACACAACGAAATTCAGGAAGCAAGGGCGTGGCGACGACCACCCCGCAAGACTGTGTTTCTAACCCGGGGGGAAACAATGAACCGCTTTTCAAGCATGCTAACGCAGACGCTGTGCCGACCGCTGGTGTTCGGTGCGCTCGCATTCGCCATCGCGGCGCCCGCCATGGCGCAGAATCCACCGCCTGCCGGGCGTGTTGGCGGCGGCGGCATCGAGTCCGTCACGACCACCGCGCGCAAGCAGGAAGAGACCCTGCTCGACGTGCCGGTCGCGGTCAGCGCGCTCACCGAGAACGACCTGGACCGCTACAACGCGACGCGCCTGACTGAAATCGCCGACATGGTGCCGCAGCTGCAGATCACGCAGGGCACCTCGGGCAATGGCGGCGCGGTCATCCTGCGCGGCATCGCCTCGTCGTCGACCAACGCCGGCATCGAGACGGCGGTCAGCTTCAACGTCGACGGCGTCCAGATCTCGCGCGGCTGGATCGCACGCGCGGCGTTCTTCGACCTGGCGCAGGTCGAGGTGCTGAAGGGTCCGCAGGCGCTGTTCTTCGGCAAGAACAGCCCGGCCGGCGTCGTGTCGCTGCGCTCCAAGGGAC
>JBKJNE010000209.1:0-4974 GCA_046596015.1 Alphaproteobacteria bacterium | reverse complement strand
ATCTGCTGCACGGTGAATCCGTCGAGCCCGGCATCGGGGCGCAGTTCGGCGACCCGCGCGGCGATTGTATCGACCGCCGCGCGCACGGCGTCCGCCGACTTCAGGTTCAGCGCCACGCCGCCCACATCCGATTTGTGGCTGATGTCGCGCGACAGGATCTTGACGACGACCGGATAGCCCATGCCCTCGGCGAGGCGGACCGCGTCGGCCGCGTCGCGGGCGATGCGGGTGACCACGATCGGGATTTCGTAGGCATCCAGCACCTCCTTGGCCTCGACTTCGGTCAGCAGGCTGCGGCCATCGGCGAGCGCGGCGTCGATCACCGACCTGGCGCGCTCCTGGTCGGGCTTGAAATGCTCCGGACTGGCGGACGGAGTCTCGTAGAGCAGCGACTGGAGCTTGCGGTAGCCGCTGAGCTGGCTGAACGCGCTGATCGCCGCGCCCGGCGTATCGAATGAGGGAATGCCGGCAACCTCCAGAATCTGGCGCCCGGGAGCGACCACCTTGCCGCCCATCCAGTTGGCCAGCACGGTCTTGCCGGCGCCGTCGAGTTTTTCCACGACGCCGCGCGCCACCTCGTCGCTCGAGGTGATGCCGGTCGGCGCGTGCATGACCAGCAGCGCGTCGGCCTCGGGCGCCGACAGCAGCACGTCGAGCGCATCGCCATAGCGGGCGCCGGGCGCGTCGCCTATGATGTCGACCGGGTTGGCCCGCGACCAGGTCGCCGGCAGAACCTTGTCCAGCGCCGCGACCGTCGCCTCGGAAAGCTCGGCCAGCGCGCCGCCGCGGGCGGCCAGCGCATCGGCGGCCATCACGCCCAGCCCGCCGCCATTGGTGAGGATCACCAGCCCGTCGCCGGTCGGCCGGCGCGCGCGGGCCAGGGTCTCGACCGCCTCGAACAGCTCCTCGGTGGTGTCGACCCGAAGCACGCCGCCGCGCTCCAGCGCCGCCGAATAGACGTCGTCGCGGCCGGCCAGCGCGCCGGTGTGGGATGCCGCCGCCTTCGCGCCCTGCGCAAAGCGGCCGGCCTTGATGGCGATGATCGGCTTGGCCCTCGACGCCGCCCGGCAGGCGGAGAGGAACTTGCGGGCGTGGGTGACCGATTCGATATACAGCAGGATCGACCGGGTTCCCGGGTCCTGTGCCAGGTAGTCGACCACGTCGCCGAAGTCCACATCGGCACCGTTGCCCAGCGAGACGAAATGGGAGAAGCCGATGCCCCGCGCCGCCGCCCAATCCAGCACGGCGGTGCACAACGCACCCGACTGGGACACGAACGCGATCTCTCCGGCACCGAGCGTGCCCGGCGCGAAGCTGGCGTTCAGCCCGATCCCCGGCACCAGCAGGCCGACGCAATTATGTCCCAGGATGCGCAGAAGGTTGGGCCTGGCCGCGTTCAGCATGGCTTCGCGATCGACGCCGGCGGTGATGACCACCGCCGCCTTCGTCCCCTTCTCGCCCAGTTCGGCGATCAGACCGGGGACGCTCGCCGCCGGCGTGCAGATCACCGCCAGGTCGGGGATCTGCGGCAAGCTGGCGACATCCGGATGGCATGTCTGGCCAAACAGGGAGTCGCGCTTGGGATTTACCGCCATGATCGGCCCGGCGAAACCGCCCGCGAGAAGGTTCTTCATCACCACCTCGCCCACGGCCGACGGACGGTCGGTGGCGCCGATCACGGCGACGGATCGAGGGCAGAAAAGCTTGTCGAGGTGACGGACGGACATGGGGCTCCAGGGGGCGCGTCACCATCTTAGCGACTGTTCACTCCATTTGCATGACAACGCTTGTCTAGGCGGCGGGAGGCGACCCGATGACCGCGAGAACCAGCGCACTCAGGTCCGGACGACTGGAATCCAGCCGTGTCCAGTCGATCATGCCCACATCCTCACGCATCTGTCGCTCGAGCACGCCGACATCCGCGTCGGAGGGATCACCATGCCGCGCGGCGACACGGCGACGCAGCACCTCGGCAGGCGCCTCCAGCCACAAACCATGAAACGGCGCGCCCGCGGCGGCGGCCAGCTCGCGCAGGCGTTGCCGATCCTGAGGGCGGACGAACGTGGCGTCGGCGATCACCGCCTGACCGGCGGCGAGTGCGGCCGCCATGTCGTCGAATAGCCGCGCGTACACCTGGGCGCTGATCTCCGGCCTGTACGCGTCCTTTGGCAGGGCCTGTTCGGGCGCCGCGCCCATCAGGCGCTTGCGGACGACGTCGCTGGAGACGGTCACAGCACCCACGCCGGGCGCAAGCCGTCCGGCGATCGCCGCGGCCAGCGTCGACTTGCCCGTTCCGGACAGGCCGCCCACCGCGACCAGCCGCCTCTCGGGCCGGGTCAGCAACGTGGCGGCCAGTGCCATGTAGCCCTGCGCGGTCGTGACACCGGCTTCGGTCGAGGCGGCCATCCCCACGGCCATCGCCCGGATCGCCGCGCGCAGCGACAGGAACGCCGGCATGGCGGCGAGCCCGGCGAAATCCCGCGTCGCGCTGAGGTAACGCGACAGAACCAGGTTCGCCGGCTCGGCCTGGCCGTGGAACAGCAGGTCCATCAGCACGAACGCCAGGTCGAACAACACGTCGATGCAGGCGATGTCGTCGTTGAACTCGATGCAATCGAACAGCGCCGGGCGGCCGTCGACCAGACAGATGTTGGCAAGGTGCATGTCGCCGTGGCACAGGCGAACGAACCCTGTCTCGCGCCGGCGGTCGAGCAGTCGCGCGTCGGCGGCGAACGCCGCATCGATGCCGGTCGCCCAATCCTCGACATCGGCCGCGGGGAAGACACCGGCCGGAATGGCCCGAAGGTTGTCGGCCACATCGCTGGCGGTCCTGCGGATCGCCGCGGCGCCGCCCTTGTCCGGACGGTGTTCGGCGGCCCCGTGAAAGGCGATCACCTGCTCGGCAAGGGCGGCGGCCAGGGGCCGGGTCAGCGCGCCGCGCTCCGCGAGACGGTGGAACAGGGTTTCCTGATCGAAACGCCGCATCTCGATCAGCCAGTCGACCGGCTCGCCCGTTCCGCCCACCGCCAGCACCATGCCGTCCCAGGTGACCGGCGTGATGCCGAGATACAGGTCAGGGGCGGTCCGGCGGTTCAGCAGGACCTCGCGCTCGCAGGTCGCGCGGCGGCGTTCGGCGGTCGAGAAGTCGAGAAAATTGAGCCTGATCGCACGCTTCAGCTTCCAGGCGCGGTCGCCGGCAAGGAACAGATGCGAGATGTGGGTTTCGATATGCTCGGCGGGTGTGCCGAAGGCCAGCCCGCCGGCAAGGAAGCGGACCACCTCCTCCTGGTCGGGCGTACGGATGTCAGTGGTCACCGATGATATGCCGGCGCTTCACCGTGCGGACGAAAGGCACCATGGAATCGTCCTTCAGGTGCTCGCCGTCATCGATGCGGCGGCGGGCGATCTCGATGATCAGCCGGGTGATGTTGGGCAGGTCGAGGCTCTGGGCCTCCTTCAGCTTCACCCAGTTGAGGTTGAGCAGCTCGCCGCTGCCGGCGATGTCGCCGCGCAGATGGTCGGCGTCGACCATCAGGAAGCGGGTGTCGAAGCGGCGCGGGCGGCCCGGCGGCGTGATGGCGCGGGCGATGTATTCCAGTTTGTCCAGCGCCGGCACGAAGCCGGTGGCATAGAACGGCTTCCAGTGCGGCGAGCCGGTGCGGATGGGCGCATGCTCGGCGCCCAGGATCATGCCGGCTTCCTCGAAGGTCTCGCGCACCGCCGCCATGGCCAGCGCGCGGGCACGGTTCGCGGACGGCGCGCCGCGCTCCAGCTTGGCCGCCACGTCGGGCCGCAGGTCGATGGGGCGCGGCACCAGGCCGTCGGCGCGGTCGACACGGCCACCGGGGAAGACGTATTTGTTGGGCATGAAGGCGTGCCTGGCGCTGCGCACGCCCATCAGCACTTCCTCGCCGCCGCGGATGATCAGCAGCGTCGCCGCGTCCTTGGGCTTCAGCTTGTAGGCCTCGGCCGGCTTTTCCTCAGTCACGGGATATCTCCATCACGATACGCCCGGCCACGGTGCGGCCGGCGATCGCATCGAACGCGTCGACCAGGCCCTCGAACGGCATGACCGCATGAACGTGGGGGTGGAACGCGCCGTCATTGGCCATGCGCATGATGTCCTCGGTGACCTTGCGGCCGCCTTCCGGGTTCTGGCGGCCATATTCACCAGCGCGCACGCCGATCACCGAGAACTGCTTGATCAGCGGATAGTTGACCGGCAATGACGGGATGCGGCCGCTGGTGAAGCCGATGATCAGGATGCGCCCGAAGGTGGCGATGCAGCGGATCGACTCGTCGAACACATCGCCGCCGACCGGATCGTAGATCACGTCGGCGCCCTTGCCGCCGGTCAGGGCGCGAATGCGTTCCTTCAGGTCTTCGGTCGCATAGTTGATCGTCGCGTCGGCACCGTGCGCGACGCACAGCGCGAGCTTGTCCGGATTCGATGCGCATGCGATCACGCGCGCGCCGAGGATCTTGCCGATCTCGACCGCGGCGAGGCCGACGCCACCCGATGCGCCAAGGACAACCAGCGTCTCACCGGTGCGCAAGCCGGCGCGATCCTTGAGCGCGTGATGCGACGTCCCATAAGCGAGGATGAAGGCGCCGGCGACGTCGAACGGAACACCGGCCGGCAGTGCGAACAGCTTGTCCGCATCGACCGCGATCTCCTCGGCGAACGCGCCGTATCCGGACACGCCGCAGACCTGGTCGCCGACCTGGAAGCGCGTGACACCGGACCCGATTGCGGTGACGACGCCGGCCAGTTCCGCACCCGGCGCGAATGGCAGCGCAGGCTTCATCTGGTACTTGTTCTGGATGATCAGCGCGTCGGGGAAATTCACACCCGCCGCCTTGATGTCGACCACTACCTGTCCCGGCCCCGGCGTCGGCGAAGGCAGCTCCTCGAGTGACAAGGTTTCGGGCAGACCGTGGGCCTTGCAGAGCAATGCGCGCATGAAAAACGAA
>JBKJNE010000192.1:0-3887 GCA_046596015.1 Alphaproteobacteria bacterium | reverse complement strand
CCTGACCGACCTTGCCCAGGGTAGGCCGCCCAGCGGGATCGCGGCACGGCCCTACGCCGGCTTGGTGAACGTCAGGTGCAGCTCCAGCAGGCCCATCATGATGCCGGGCTGGTGCCTGAAGGTGTTGCCCTCGCCATATTCAAGGCTGTCAATGCGGTCGAGCAGCCGATCCCAGGCGATCTGCTGCTCCAGCCGCGAGATGCCGGCGCCGGGGCAGATGCGCGGCCCCTGCGAGAAGGTCAGGTGCCGGCCCACGCCCTTGCGGTCCAGCATCACCTCGGCCGGGCATTCGAACTCGTCAGGGTCCAGATTGCCGGCGGCCCAGCGCATGTGGAGGATGGAGCCCTTCGGCACCTTCACGCCCTGGAACTCCTCGTCCTGGATGGTGTAGCGGGTCGACAACCCCTGCGTCGGCGCGCGGAGCCGCATGCCTTCCTCGGTGAACGGACGCAGCTTGGAGCGGTCGGTCTTGATGGTCCGGAACAGCTCGGGGTCTTCGCACAGCAGCTGGGCCTGTTCGGCGATGGCGTATTGGGTGGTCTCCAGGCCACCGATCAGCATGGCATAGACGATGCCGTTGATCTCGATATCGGTCAGCTTGCGGTCCAGTGCCTTGTAGGTCACCTGGGTCAGGAACGAGATCATGTCGTCCTGCGGGTTCCTGCGCTTCTCGACCACCCAGTCGGCCACATATTCCTTGAAGCCGTCGAGGATCTTGAACTGCTCGATGGATTCCTCGCGTGTCAGCATGTTGCGGTGGCCGCGGCCATAGACGAAAGCCGCCACCTGGGCGGTGCCCCAGCGCTCGAGCTTCTTCAGGTCCGACTGCGGAAAGCCGAGCACGGCGGCCATCACCATCTGAGGCAGCGGCCGGGCGAATTCGTTGACGAAGTCGACCTTGCCGTTGTCGATCCAGTTGTCGATCAGCTGGTCGGCGAAGCGGGTGATCATTGCCGTATTGCGTGTCGCGCCCGGTCCGACCCAGGGATCGGTCAGCTCCTGCCGGTGCGCGCGCCACAGATCGATAGTGGGCCGCAGGCTGAGGATCGACACCTGCATGGCGTTGAGTTGCTGCTGCGAGCCGTCCGGATTGGGCTTGGGCTTGTCGGACAGGAATGCCGGGAAGCGCACCGGATCCTTCACCACCAGCGAGATGTCCTCGTACTTGGTGAGGATGAAGCCGTCATGGTTCGGCGTCGTGCCTTCGCCGGGAATGCGGTGGACCGGGGATTCCCTGTGCAGGATCGGATAGGCCTCGTACCAATGCTCCTGCGCGCCGGGCGAGAACAGGTCGACGTCCCTGACGGACACGGGGCATTTCATATGGTTGGGTTCGGTGCGCGGCGTGGTGCGTGCCATGGCGAAAATCTCCCGTTTCTGGCCAATGTGGCGGCCATTCGGCCTCGCCACAGTCATGGTTGCAGGTGAACAGGATTGCAAGGGTTTTGCAATGGGGCAGACGCTCAAATCCGCCGCGGCGGAAGCGGAATCTCAGGCCGCGAGCGGCAGTTTTCGCGACAGCGGATAGTCGCCCGCGTCATACAGGCGGCGGATGTCTGCTTTCTCGAAGCGGTCGCTGTCGACCTCCAGCGTTACGGTCGCGAAGCCGCCCGAGCCTTCCACCGCGAACTGGATCGCCGCGGCAGCCGAGGCAAAGCGCTTGTAGACGAGGCGCTTGCCGCCTGCGCCGATGCCGCGCAGGAACAGTTCCGCCGGGATGCCGTAGTCGAAGCCGTTCATGTCCATATCCTAGTTGAGCCGCATGCCGGACGACTGACGCATGTCGTCGAAGCAGTCCATGGTGCTCACCGTGTGCCACATCAACTCGGCCAGCCACGTGCGCGTCGTCACCGCCGAGGCCGGCCGGTTGAGCGCGTTCCACGACTTCATGATGGTGTGGTGCACCAGCGCGTAGGCCAGGTTCGGGTCATCCGTGTAGGATGACGCCCAGGCATGCAGCTCGGGTTCCATCAGGAATATCTCTTCGCGCCGGCGTGACGCTTCCATCGGCATGGCGGGCTTTCTTCGGGTGGCGGGCGCGTGGCAACGACGAGCGGATGGCCACGCGAGTTCATTAAGATGAGGCGGGGTTGTCAAAATACAATGTTTGTTGCAATTATTCCACTCTCCGCGATGGCGAGAGAAAATATAATTCAATAATATCTTGCATCACGCGAAAATATAGTCTATCCAACGCCCATCAAATTCGTATTGGTACGGCCAATCTGGGTGCTCCGGTAAAGTGCGGGCACCGCCTTCTGACCCCCTCCACATCGAAAATTTGATTCGTCCGGAACTGTTCCGGCCGATGATTCTATTCCACAAGGAACGTACTATGACCAATGGAACCGTGAAGTGGTTCAACGCCCAGAAGGGCTTCGGATTCATCCAGCCCGACGACGGCAGCGCCGACGTTTTCGTGCATATCTCGGCCGTCGAGCGCGCCGGGCACACCAGCCTGAACGAAGGCCAGAAGCTTGGCTTCGAGATGGAAAAAGATCGCAAGACCGGCAAGTCGTCGGCCTGCAATCTGCAGATCGGCTAAGCTGCGGCATTCCATGCCGTCCCTGGCATGAGCTTCGGCTCGCCGGGGCGAGAGGCGGTCCGAAAGGGCCGCCTTTTTTGCGTTCACGGCCATTTCCACGTTCAGGGGCCGTCCTGCCAGGGATCGAGCGACAGCAGGTCGGTCACGCCGCCGATGGCCGCGATGTTGCTGGCCGACACCCGCTCCACGGCGAACCGCGTCAGATAGTGGGGGCCGCCCGCCTTTGGCCCGGTCCCGGACAGGCCCTCGCCGCCGAAGGGCTGGGTGCCGACCACGGCGCCGATCTGGTCCCGGTTCACATAGATGTTGCCCACCCTCATGCGCGCCGTGATGCGGTCGATGACCGACGGCAGCCGCGTGTGCAGCGACAAGGTGAGGCCGAAGCCCGCGCCGTTGATCAGGTCGCACAACTCGTCGAGCGCCGCGCCTTCATAGGGCGCCAGATGCAGCACCGGCCCGAACACCTCGCGCGCCGGCATTTCGGGCGCGGCAAGGGTGATCAGGTGCGGCGGCAGGAACAGGCCCGATTCGGGCATGGCGCCGGCGCCGAAGACGTCGAGGCCGCGCCCGCGCATTTCCTCTACATGAGCGGCCAGGCCATCGCGTGACTTCTCGTCGATGATCGGGCCGATGTCGGTCGCCGCGTCCATGGGATCGCCCAGCCGAAGCTCGGCCATGGCGCCTTTGAGCAGATCAGCGAACGTCTCGAACACGTCTTGCTGCACGAACACGATGCGCGCCGCGGAGCAGCGCTGGCCCGCGCTGTCGAAGGCCGAGCGGATGGCGTCGGCCACGGCCCGCTCCAGCAGCGCGCTCGAATCGACGATCATGGCGTTGATGCCGCCGGTCTCGGCGATGAACGGCACCGTGGCGCCGCCGCGCGCGGCGAGGGTGCGCTGGATAGTGTCCGCCGTGTCATTGGAGCCGGTGAACGCCACGCCCGCGACCCGCCGGTCGCCGATCAGCGCGCCGCCGACCGTGCCGCCGCCGCCCGGCAGGAAATGCAGCACGTCCACGGGCACGCCCGCCTCATGCAGCAGCCGGATCGCGGCAAAGCCGGTCAGCGGCGTCGGGCCGGCGGGCTTGGCGCACACCGCGTTGCCGGCGGCGAGCGCGGCGGCCACCTGACCGGTGAAGATGGCGAGCGGGAAGTTCCACGGGCTGATGCAGGCGAACACGCCGCGGCCGTGCAGCGAGAGCTGGTTGGTCTCGCCGAGCGGGCCGCGCAGGGTCTCCGGACGGGCGAACTGCCGCTCGGCGAGGACCGCGTAGTAGCGGCAGAAGTCGACCGCCTCGCGCACCTCGGCGACGCCGTCGGAAAGGGTCTTGCCGGCCTCTGCGG
>JBKJNE010000086.1:0-3087 GCA_046596015.1 Alphaproteobacteria bacterium | reverse complement strand
ACCCTGACAATCATCATCCCCACGGTGAATCGACTCGCCTTGATGAAGAAGGCGCTGGCCAGTGTGCTGGCGCAGACGGCGCCAGTAGAAGTCATTGTCTCCGATAACGGATCGTCGGACGGTACTGAAGCCTATCTCCCCTCCCTCGATCTGCCACCGCATGTGCGCCGGTTCCGGCATGCACCGACCATGCCGATCCAGCGGCACGGCGGCTTCCTGGTGTCACAACTCACGACTGAATGGGCCGTCTTCCTGTCGGATGACGATTACGTTGAACCGGAGTTCGCCGCGCGGCTTCTGGAGTTGATCGAAGAGAAACCCGAGGTTGCCGTGGTCTACACGGGATGCGACATGATCTTCGGCGACGTGGCGCTCCCCGCGACTGTAGGGCCGCGTTTCGAGAGCGCGTCTGACTTCCTGTACAACTTCATGGACGGCAAGCGTAACATCTGCATGTGCGCGACGGCCTATCGGACGGCGGATCTGCGTGCCATCGGGCCGTTGCCGGAGAACATTCTCATTGGTGACATGTACTATCTGAAGAGAATCCTGGCCGAAGGCGGCATGGTTGGTTGTGCGGGTGAACGCCTCTCCAACTATTTCTTCTATCGGCCGGGCGTGCCGACCCAGACCAACCAGAATAACGTGCGGTCTTGGGCCAGGGAAAATGGCGGGCTGGCTGAGGCTTTCAGCGCCATTATTCTTTCAGACGCCAACAGGCGTCACGACAGCGACGCAGTCGCCCAGGTCGCTCGAAAGTTTCTCTCGTTGACGGTGTCGAACCAGTTTGCCTGGAATGCGCTGCGCGGCGCTGGCCGGCTTGGGTTGATCATGGCGTCGTTTCGCCTGGCGGGAATTATCCTGGGCAACGTGAACGCGGTTGTGCGCGTTGCTGGCGTACTGCTGATGCCGCGAGCGATCCTGGAACACCGTGTCCTCGCGCATGCGCGCCGCCTGTCGCGGGCCGCCGCACACAAGACGTGAGCGCCATGTTTGCAGGCTTGCTAGCGCGGCTAAGGATGGGTGGTCCGCCTACCGGGCTTTATGCCATCGGCACGCGTGTGGTCGCCGCGGCGGTATCCTTCGTCGGCGGTATTCTCATTTTGGTGCTGCTCGACCCGGGACGCATCGGCATCTTTCTGTCGTTCACCAGCCTGGCGGGTTTCTCCGCGGTCGCCGACCTCGGCCTGACCTATTCGCTTCTGCTCGCGGTGTCGTCGCGTCCCGCCAACGAGGCGCCTGCGGTTGCCTGGGCGGCGTTGGCCGCCGCCGTTCCGACGGTGCTGGCCACGAGCGTGTTGATGTTCATCGGCGGATCGCTCTTCATGGTGGAGGGCGATGTCGAGCGGGGAAGGTGGCTTTGGCCGTGGATCGCCTTCTGCGCCGCCTCCAGCGTGCAGCTCGTGCTGACGCTCGGGCTTACCTATGTGGAAGGCACCGGCGGACGCCATGCCGCCTGGAAGGCCAACTTCTGGATCGAGGTTGCCGCAGGTGTCGCGTTCGTTGCTGCGGTTGCGGCGCAGATGGAGCTGTGGGCCGTCACCGCTGGCGCGCTAACGCGTATCCTTGTGATCGTGCTGCTGTTTGTCTGGCGCTTCGACCTTCCGGCGCCTGCCGGCGCTGTCTCCCGCTTCGCGTTGTGGCGCGGCCAGCTATGGCCGATGCAGTGGAAGACGCTGGTCAACAACCTTGTCGGCGTGTCGACGACAAGGCTGCTGACGCCACTGCTGCTGGTGGCGCAGGGGTCCGTCGTGGCAGGTCAGATCGGCCTGGTGCTGGCGCTCGGCTACCTCGTCACCACAGCCTCATCGGTCTGGCCGCTCAGCCAGACGGCGTTGTATTCGGCCCACTACCACCGCGGCGAGTACCGGGAGTTCAAGGACCTCATCCGCCGGACGTTTCTGGCGAGCTTCGTCTTGTCCGTGCTGTTGGTGATGGGCGGCGGAGTGGTGTGCGAACTGCTGAAGGCCGGCAGCGCCCACATGGTGGCCCGCCTTCCGGACTCGGTGGTGCTTTGGATTATTCTCGCCGCGGCGCCGATTGGACATCTCAGCAATTGCTTCGCCATGGCGGTCCGCGCCCAGCGTCAGGATCCGGCGGTCATTCCGAATTTGCTGCTCACGATTCCCGTCTTGGGCGCGCTATTTGTCGCGGCGCGAGGCGGCGCCGTCGCGTTCGCTCTCACCTATTTGGGAATGACGATCATCTATACGTTGCTATACGCGGGGTACTTCAAGAACCTGCTCGACCGCATGCGGGTCGCCGAAGGCGGATAGGCCGGATGCCACGCGGCGCCGTCTCGACTGCTATACTGTCGGTCGAACCGGGTAGTGAGGCGCCGGCATCGAAAAGGTACGCATCGTTCGGCATGGGAATGGCGAGGTCATGATCGGATCGGTCTTTGCGGCAATAAGGAAGGCGCTGCTAAGGCATCCGCGATTGTTGAAGGTCGCCGTTTTCCTGTACGCGAAGAGATTTGGCGGGAGGGTGGTTGTCAGACTTGGGCAGGATGGAAAAAGCCTATCCATTTTAAACAGGCCGAAACAGATCAAGATATCGATCCAGAACTATGCCTTCCTCGGGGATATCATCGAGAACTTTGATTACTACGCCAATGCGATAGACCCTGTATTCGAGGGTGGTGCGCAGGTGAGCGATCTTACCCATATCGACCTGCACGTGACGCGTTCGATGAACGCCTCCTACAGGTCTTCCTTACAGATCAGGGTCGACAAGGCGGGACGATATCTCGCCCTGCGCGACGGAATTAGGGAAATCCGCATTTCGTCGGCACATCCCTCGTACCTGGCCGATGTCGCGCGTGAGTTTGACTACTATTTCGACTCTGTTGTCGCCGTGCCTGTCGGCGGCCTGTCGGTGGCCGATTTCTCCGAGCCGAAACTGCATGACATTCCGGGCCTCGGGCAAGCCTTCCTGTTCACGTCACTGCCTGAAGGCTCGTCGACAAACGACGCTTATCTGAAGGCATTTGGCATAGCGCCCGGCGACGTGGTCATCGATGCGGGCGCCTATTGCGGACTGACGGCCTTTCTGTTCTCCAGAGCCGTCAGCGACGCCGGAAAGGTC
>JBKJNE010000481.1:0-3590 GCA_046596015.1 Alphaproteobacteria bacterium | reverse complement strand
GCGCGGACGATCTCGACCACCGACCATTCGCCCGACAGCGACGCCGATACCTGCCTGACGCGCTCGTCGAGCGAGCGGGCATAGGCGTCCATGCTTTCCAGGATGCCGACCTTGGCGTCGAACGCCACCTGGTCGAGCGGATTGTCGGGCGCGTAGAGCTTCTGGTTGGTGCCGTTGGGCGGCGGGGTCATGATGCCCGACCGGCCGCGGCGTACCGCCCGCACCGTCTCGGCCGCGCGCTTGAGCGCCGGCTCGGAGAGTTCGGAGGCGTGGGCGTAACCGGTCGATTCACCGGACACGCTGCGCAGGCCGAAGCCGCGCGCGGTGTCGAAGCTGGCCTTCTTCAGCCGGCCATCGTCGAACACGAAGTTTTCCGACTGGGTGTATTCGAGATAAAGCTCGCCATCGTCGCAGCCCGCGAGCGCGTCCTCGGTGATGGACAGCGCCGCCGCCTCGTCGAGGCCGGTCTGCGTATAGAAGAGGTCCCTGGCGATTGATTCGTCCGACATTGGGTTTTCCGATCTGGGAAGGCGTCCGTTTGCGTCGGCCCTAATATGGACCGTGGCCATGCGCATTTCGACCATCAATTATGCAGGCCGCGCAGAGGCATCCGGCGCCGATCCGATGTACAGCAGGGGTGCGTGAATTGGGCTTGCCAGCCCGCCGCCGGACGCGCCATAACCGGTTGTCGGGGTCAAAGTCTGGGTGTAGTGTCGCGCCGACTTTTCAGGCCCCTCAGGGTGACCTTTGCGAACCGAAGGACGAGAATGTCTAAACTAAAAACAATAGCGGCCGTCGCGGGCTCGCTGCTCTTTTTCGCCGCCGCCGGCGCGGCGTTCGCCGACATCCCGGTCAAGGGCGAAGCCAAGCCTTGGCAGATGGGCTTCCAGGTCGCAGCGACCGACGTGATGCAGCAAAACGCCTGGTTCCACGACAAGCTGCTGCTGCCGCTGTCCGTGTTCATCGCCCTGTTCGTCCTGGCCCTGATGATCTACGTGTTCATCCGGTTCAACGCCAAGGCGAACCCGGTGCCCAGCAAGAACGCGCACAACACCACCGTCGAGGTGTTGTGGACGGTGATTCCGACCATCATCGTCGCCGTCATCGGCATCATCAGCGTGCGCCTGGTGTATTTCCAGGATGCGCCGCCCGCCGACCTGGCCGCCTATTCCGGGGTCGCGCCGGTTGGCAAGGAGGTCGTCCTGAAGGCCACCGGCAACCGCTGGTACTGGGAATACGAGTATCCGGAGGAAGGCGTGTCGTTCGCCTCGATCATGATCGAGGACGCCGACCTGAAGCCGGGCCAGCCGCGCCTGCTGAGCGTGGACAACCATGTGGTGATCCCGGTCAACACGGTGGTTCGCCTGCAGGTGACCGCCAACCCGCAGGACGTGCTGCACGCCTGGACCATCCCGTCGTTCGGCGTGAAGGTGGACGCCGTCCCCGGCCGTCTGAACGAGCGCTGGTTCCGCGTGCTGCCGGGCTTCGAGGGCCGCTACTACGGCCAGTGCTCGGAGCTGTGCGGCCAGCGCCATTCCGCCATGCCGATCGCCGTCGACGTGGTGTCGCGCGAGGACTACGAGGCCTGGCTGGCGAAGACCAAGGCGGCCTCGAACGGCGTGCCCGCCGGCCAGACGACGATCGCCCTCAACACGGGGGCCGCGGAGTAATCCGCGCCGAGAGAAGAAGGACCTAGCAGATGGCTTACGGGGAAACCGCCCACGCCGGACACGACGACCACGCCAAACCCTCGTTCGTGCGGCGCTGGCTGATGTCGACCAATCACAAGGACATCGGGACGCTGTACCTGATCTTCGCCATCGTGGCGGGCATGATCGGCGGCGCCATGTCGGTGGCGATGCGCATGGAGCTGCAGGAGCCCGGCATCCAGATCTTCACGCGCCTGTCGGCCAACCCCGACGAGGCGCGCCAGCTGTTCAACGTGTTCATATCGGCCCACGGCCTGATCATGATCTTCTTCATGGTGATGCCGGCGCTGATCGGCGGTTTCGGCAACTGGTTCGTGCCGCTGATGATCGGCGCGCCCGACATGGCGTTCCCGCGCATGAACAATATCAGCTTCTGGCTGCTGGTCCCGGCGCTGGGGCTGCTGGTGATGTCCATGTTCGCCGGCGAGGGTCCCGGCGGCGGCTGGACGATCTATCCGCCGCTCGCGGTGCTGGGCAACGGATCGACGCCCGGCGGAGACGCTTCGATCGACCTCGCGATCTTCGCGCTGCACGTCGCCGGTATCTCGTCGATCCTCGGCGCCATCAACTTCATCACCACCATCCTGAACATGCGCGCGCCGGGCATGACCCTGCACAAGATGCCGCTGTTCGTCTGGTCGGTGCTGGTCACCGTGTTCCTGCTGCTGCTGGCCCTGCCGGTGCTGGCCGGCGCCATCACCATGCTGCTGACCGACCGCAACTTCGGCACCCACTTCTTCGATGCCCAGGGCGGCGGCGACCCGATCCTGTTCCAGCACCTGTTCTGGTTCTTCGGCCATCCCGAGGTGTACATCCTGATCCTGCCGGGCTTCGGCATCATCAGCCAGGTGGTCTCGACCTTCTCGAAGAAGCCGGTGTTCGGTTATCTGGGCATGGCCTACGCCATGGTCGGCATCGGCGTCATCGGCTTCGTCGTGTGGGCGCACCACATGTTCACCGTCGGCATGAACGTCGACACCCAGGCCTATTTCGTCGCCGCGACCCTGGTGATCGCGGTGCCGACCGGCATCAAGATCTTCTCGTGGATCGCCACCATGTGGGGCGGCTCCATCGAGTTCAAGACGCCCATGCTGTTCGCGCTGGGCATGATCTTCCTGTTCACCGTGGGCGGCGTGACCGGCGTGATCCTGGCCAACGCCTCGGTCGACCAGTCCATGCACGACACCTACTACGTGGTCGCGCATTTCCACTACACCATGTCGATGGGCGCGCTGTTCTCGATGTTCGCCGGCTTCTACTACTGGGTCGGCAAGATGTGGGGCGTGCAGTACAACGAGTTCCTCGGCAAGCTGCACTTCTGGATCAGCTTCATCGGCGTGAACCTGATCTTCTTCCCGCAGCACTTCCTGGGCATGGCGGGCATGCCGCGCCGCTACATCGACTATCCGGACGTCTATGCCGGCTGGAACTACGTCTCGTCGATCGGCGCCTACATGTCCTATGCGGGCGCGATCCTGTTCCTGATCATCATCGCCGAGGCGTTCATGCGGAAGCGGAAGGTGGCGGACAATCCGTGGGGCGAAGGCGCCACGACGCTGGAGTGGACGCTCTCCTCGCCGCCGCCGTTCCATCAGTTCAATGACCTGCCGCGGATAAAGTAACCGGGAGAACCAACGTGTCCGACGCGATCGCCGCATCGGTCCGGTCCACGCAAGCACCAGGTAAGCCCGACGGCATGGAACCCCGTGTCGTCGACTACCTGGCGCTGCTGAAGCCCCGGGTCATGTCGCTGGTGGTGTTCACCGGCCTGGTCGGCCTGGTCGCCGCGCCGGGCGGCATCCATCCGGTGCTGGGCCTGGTGGCGATCCTGTGCATCGCGGTGGGCGCCGGCGCCTCGGGCGCGCTCAACATGTGGTACGA
>JBKJNE010000467.1:0-5271 GCA_046596015.1 Alphaproteobacteria bacterium | reverse complement strand
TCGAAAACCGTTGTGCGTGCAAGCGTACCGTGGGTTCGAATCCCACCCTCTCCGCCATTCCCCTTTTGAGAACATTCTCTCTGCGCCAGCCGTGGGCTCGTGAAGCCTGCAGATTCCAACGGTTTTGCGTCGAACCTCTGGACTGCGGAAACGGGTCAGCCGCCGGGAATCCCTCTCTCTTTGGCGTCTTTCTCTGAAGCTGTGGACTGCCAGGCAAAGGTACGGCTTTGAAAACTTCATAAAGTTCAGTGCCTTATAGCGACACTCCACTCTCACGTTTTGCAGGCTCATGTGGCTGGCTGGCGGAACCGAGGTCGAAATTTATACAGTTTGAGGCTGTATGTCCGAAACGCGCCCAAGCCGGGCGTTCAATCCCCAAATCCGGATTTCTATAAGCAGACGTTCGCTCGGGCACCTCAATGAGGGCGACAAAGGCCGCTAGCGTGTTCGAATGGACACGATCGAAATCCCGGAGATCAAGGATGCACTTGTCGGCGAAGTTGGAGTATCTGGTGATTGGATCGTCGCCAATCTGAGGCTTCGATTGGCTGGCCGGTCTCGTACCACAAGTACGACTACTGCGATAAGGCTTATTTCATAATCCCGCTCACCAGAGTTCATTATCCCGCCGTCGCGCTCAAGCGCGGGCAGCAGACGCTATTTGAAGCGAGGTCAGATCTTCTGCGCTTCGTGAGCGCTTTGAGCTGGACCGAAAGCGCAGGCGTGATCGTTGCTTCGTTCACAGCCACCAGATTGCCGCAGCCGTTGGTTCCTGAAATGCGCGTCTACTTTCGGGATTGCTCGAGGTGATACGATGCGGATCGTTATGGAGAGCGCCATCTGATCGAGAATGCTTCTGTCGCCTCAAGGGCTTCATGCGCGTTGCGACACGTTTGCGGCGCGTGGCTTGGCGTTGGACAATCAAAACGGGAAAAACCATGGGATTGCAATTACCGCAGCGATCCAGGTGATGATGTCGAGTGGAAGGCCAACCCGGACGAAGTCCATATAGCGATAGCCGGCCATCTGGTAAACGAGCACGTTGGTCTGGTAGCCAAAGGGCGTCGCGAAGGCAGCGCTCGCTGCCATCATCACGGCGATAAGGAATGGGCGCGGGCTGACCCCCAGGCTTTCCGCCAGTGCCACCGCGATCGGCGTCACCAGCACCGCGACGGTTGCGTTCGACAGTAGCTCGGTCAGCAGCAGGGTGGCGCCGTAGAGCAGAATGAGCGCGACGAGAGGACCGAACGGGTCGATGTGGCGCACCAGCGCATTGGTGGCGGTTGCCGCCAGGCCGGTCTGCTCGAGCGCGATGCCGACCACCACCATGCCCGCAATCAGCAGCAGGATTTCCGGCCTGAGTCCGCCATAGGCTTCATCGGGCGAGATGATCCTTGCAAGGATCAGCAGCACCGCGCCGCCGAACGCCGCCGCTGCGATGGGCACGACATCGAATGCCGCCAGCGCCACCACGCCCAGGAAGACGAGGACCGAGGCAATGGCCCGCAGCGGCCGCAGCGGTCGCTCCACGACGAAGTCGGACGTGTCGCCCAGCGAGTCCCCGGCCAGTTCCGCGTGCGCCAGCCGCCGCTGGCTGGGCTGGGGGATTCGGGCTTCGGGATCGTCGACGACCGAGATCAGCCGGCCGGAGAAGAACAGCAGATATGCCGCGCCGGACAGCGCCACGATCAGGCCCACCGGCGTGATGTCGAACAGGCCGAAGGGCGGTTGCCCCGACGCGCGCGCCATGTCGTCGACCAGCAGGTTGGTCGAGGTGCCGATCAGCGTGCAGCATCCGCCCAGTACCGCGACGTAGGACAGCGGCATCAGGAAGCGCCGCGAGTTGAGCTTCAGCGAATCCGCCACGTCGCGGACGACCGGGGCCGCAAGCACCACGATCGGCGTGTTGTTGAGGAACGCCGACGCCACGCCGCACAGCCCGATCATCGTCCACAGCCCGAACGCGCCGGTGCGCCGGACCAGGGCGACACCGCGGCGGATGAGCGCGTCCAGCACGCCTGAAAGCTCCATGGCATGGGCGATCACGAAAAGGGATGCCAGGGCGATGATGGCCGGACTGCCGAACGCGCCTTGTACCTCGCTGGGGCGGACCGCGCCGGTCAACAGCAGGATCGCGGCGCCGGCCAGCGCGACCACGTCCGCCCGCACCCTGTCCCAGATCAGCGCCCAGATCACGCCGCCCAGGACGAGAAGCGTGGCGATCTGCTCGAACGTCATCGCTTCGTTGCTCCGCGCCGGCTAAAAATGATTCTAGGGCTTGGCCCCCATGGCGCCGGACGGCATGCTGTCGCCGCCGCGTCTGTCGGCCTCGCACGCGCTTCGGAGAAACAGGTGACACGAATCCGCTGGGAAAACCGGTCGAAATTCCTGGTCACGCTGATGGCCTCTTACCTTGTTCTGGCGGCCTGCAGCGGCTCCGACTCGGCGGAAGAGCCGCCAGCGCCGGCGCCCAGAACCGCCGAGCGGGGCACAATGACAGAAAAGTCCCCGATTCCGGAAGCGCCAAAGCCGCTCGCCTCCGTGGGCCGCGCCGGCCTGATCGAGGCTGCGGCGGCCGCCGCGGATGCCAGCGCGAGCGGTGCGCCACTTCCCGCCGCGAACGCCCGGCTGGTCAACCGCTCCTTCGAAGTTCGCCTGCCCTTCGGCTGTGCCGGCCCCAGCGCCGACATGGACGTGGACTGGGCTGGCTGGACCTACGACCCCGCCACCCGCGCATTGAAGCTGGCCGCCCGGCCGGAGAACTGGAAGGAATCGGACTGGCTTCCCGAGGTCGCGCCTAGCGCCGCCTTCGACGCGGTTGAGGGCTTCTGGATTCACCGCCCCTGGACCGCCGCCGAAACCTGCCCGCCACCTCCGCCGGCCGAAGAAGCCGCCGTCGCGGTGCCGCCTGAACCACACCCCGAGGCGGTCGCGTCTGCCGGCGCCCTCGCCGATCTTGCCGTGGAAAAGCCGCCACAGCTCGGAGCCGACGCTGAAATCGTGGCGCCTGCCCTGCCCCCGCCGCCTCGCGAGACGCTGGCCATCGCCCGCTTCGTGCCGCCCGGCGCGCCGCGCACCACCACGAGGGGCGACCGGCCCTATGCCATGACCGTGAAGCAGCCCGAGGGCTTTGTCGGCGACCCGGCCGGCTACCGCCTGGTGCTGTCAGGCCGCATTACCGGCTTCCGCGACGGCCAGCCAGTCCATTGCTGGAACGAGACGCCTGCGCTGCGGCCGGTCTGCATCCTCGCGGCCGAGTTCGACCGCGTTGCCTTCGAGGATTCCCGGGGTGCCGTGTTCGCGGAATGGCGGCAGTGATGTTGGCTACGCTGCCGTGCGTGCGGCTGCCCTTGCGCCAACCTCGCCATTGCCGTCATGGCCGGGCGGGATGTACGGCTCCGGGTCGTCGCCGGACTTCTCCACATAGACCGAGCGGCTGGGGAATGTGATGCCGGACCCGGCGCCTTCCACCGCATGCTTTACCTTGTAGGCCAGCTCTTCCTTGATCTTCAGCCATTCGCCCCAGTTGGTGGTTTTGGTGAAGCAGTAAAGCATGATGTCGATGCTGGATTCGTTGAACGCATCCACATGCGCGAAGGTCGACACTCGTCGGAATGTTCGAAGCCGTCGTTGCTGGCGACGTAGTCCAGCAGCGCGCTGCAGATCTGGCGAAGCTGGTCAACGTCGGTCCCGTATTCGACACCGATCTTCCAGAAGATGCGCCGGTGGGTCATGCGGCTGAAATTGGTCACCGCGCGGTCCGAGAGCTTGGCGTTGGGCACCAAGACCGGCGCCTTGTCGAAGCGCCGAATGAAGGTCGAGCGGAAGCCGATCAATTCCACCGTGCCCTCGACCACCCCGTCGACCAGCACCCATTTCCAACGGATGACCATCGGGCGAACGCTCAAAGAGATGCTGCTGCACTCATCAATCTGTCCGACGAGAAAGGGCGCGATCAGCTCAACGGGCGAGTGGGCCCGAATCCCACCTCGAGTTTGCAACGGCAGGAGAAGCCTGATCGGCGGTCGAAAGCCCCCGGATCTACAACCGATCGGTGTGCTGAAAACCACAGGGTCGGTGACGAAAGGTGGCACGGTCTACGATCCCGTCCGAGCACAAGCGGTCGATCGGCCAACTGGTGAATGTGCGTCGGCTATGGCGCTACACAAAAGCCGACTATCTGCTTAAGGCCAGCGTCTGACATTCGTTGCCGACGGGTTATTGAGGCTGCCTCTGCGGAACTATACCAAGATGCTCCCTCTGCGCCGACCAAGCTACCGGGAA
The DNA here is from genome assembly GCA_046596015.1 of Alphaproteobacteria bacterium. Taxonomy (GTDB): domain Bacteria; phylum Pseudomonadota; class Alphaproteobacteria; order SMXS01; family SMXS01; genus RI-34. The sequence goes on along the minus strand of JBKJNE010000467.1, from coordinate 987 downwards.
CGCCTCCATGACCTTCGCCAGCGTGAGCCCCTCCGCCTGCCGCCCGTCCAGGATGGCCTCAACGATATCCGGCGCCAGCAGGGTGAGCCGGTAAACCCGCGCGACATAGGACTCGTTGATCTTCTCGGCCTTGGCGATGTCGCGCACGCAGGCATGGACGCCGGTCTCCATCTGCCTGCGCCAGCGGAATGCCCGGGCGAGGGCCTTGACCAGCGTGCTGTCGATCCGGGCCTGCAGCGGCGCCCACGGCTCCGTGCCTTCAGGCGAGATCACCAGCTTGCGCCCGCCGCGCTTCGTCAGCTTGAGCGGCACCCGGACCGTCAGCGTCGCCTCGGTCATGCGGCGCTCCTCTGGTCATGGCAGATGCCGGAGAGGTCTCGCGCAAGCCCGGAGAGCCCTTCGACCTTCAACCGGATGTCGGCGCCCTCGGTGGTCAGGTCTACCCGCTCGACCAGCAGCTGGATCACGCGCGCCTGCTCGGCCGGGAACAGCTCATCCCAGAGTGGATCGAGCCCGGTAAGTGCGTCGCGGACCTCGGCCTCGGTGATCCCGCCGGCCTGCTTCCACGTCGCCACCACCACCTCGGGCGCCCGCAGCAGGGACCGGACCTGCGCGATAACCGCGCCCTCGATCTCCGCTGCGGCGATCCCGCCGATCGGGCAGGCGCCAGCACCGTGCTTCAGCACGGCCTGGCTGACATAGTAGCGGTAGAGCCTGCCGCTTCTGCGCGTGTGGGTCGGCGACATGGCATCGCCCGTCGGTCCGAACAACAGCCCCTTGAGAAGTGCCGGGGTCTGGGCCCTGCTGTTGGCCGCGCGGCTCCGGGGCGCCGTGGTGAGGATGGCATGCACGTTGTCCCACAGCGCCTGCGGGATGATGGCCTCGTGCTGGCCGTCATGGGCGACGCCCTTGTGCACCGCCTTGCCCGAGCCATCGAACGTGACAGCGTCCGCCATGGCCCCGTAGGCAATAATGCACTAACAATCA